>NZ_JAGGQN010000019.1:0-81468 GCF_018613275.1 Bacillus sp. ISL-4 | reverse complement strand
CATGCCGGGCGCACAAAAAGACTGTCCATGAATGATTCATGGACAGTCAGGATCTGTCAAAGGTTTTTCGCTTCAATACCGATAATTGATTATGGAGATGGCATTGAGGAAAGCCATTTATTATTTAAAATGCAGTAAAACCTCATTTATTAAATGTGCTGCCAATGTAACGGTTTTATTATTTTCGTCCAACGAAGGATTCAATTCCGAGATATCAAAAGAGAGGATCTTTTCATTCGATACGATATGCCTGATAATGGCACGGACCAATTTCGGATTCAGTCCAAACGGCGATGGAGCACTTACCCCAGGTGCGTAGGCTGAATCAATAACGTCTGTACATAATGTAAGAATAATGTAGTCATATTCCTTAGCGAAATCATTTATCCGCCGCTTAGTTTCATCCATTTCGTTCAATAATAAATCTTCTTCCAAAATGTAGTCGACCTTACTTCTCTCGGCAGTTTCAAACAGTGCCTTCGTATTCCCCTGCTTCTGAATTCCGATACATAAATAGCCACAACTTTGATCTTCGTCCAAAATCTGCTTAAACATCGTTCCTGATGAACTTTCTTTTTCATAAGGCCTCATATCAAAGTGAGCGTCAATATTAATGATCCCCAATCTAGCTTTTGGTCCAATGGATTTCCTAATCCCAAGATAATGGCCATACAGGGTTTCGTGCCCTCCCCCAAGTATGATAGGAATCGCTTTACTCTCCAATATCCGGGTAACAGCCGATCCCAGTTGGGATTGGGCGGCCTCCATCTCTGTACCTTCACATATTACATCGCCAGCATCCACCAGCTCGGTTTGGGAGGGTAAATGACAGGGTAATTTTGCCAATGACTGCCTAATATGATCAGGCCCCTCTGCAGCACCAATCCTGCCTTTATTCCTTTTGACGCCTTCATCACATTTGAAGCCAATCAATCCAAAGGTACTTGATGCATTGGAAGAGATGGCTAATTCCGAAATCGGTGCCAAACGTACTCTTTGGTGGTATCTGAAGCTGTCCATGTCAGATTGGGAATCAATTCTTCCATTCCAATATTTTAAAGTCGGATTTGTATACATAATTTCTCCTTTATTTAAAAAATTCCGAAATATCTTTTTTCAAAATTATATATGAGATAATATATAATTACCAATACAAAATTTCAATATATCTATAGTTTAAAGCTATAGAAAGGAGAATATATGGATCTTCGTCAACTTCGATATTTCACTACAATTGTCAGGGAAAAGAATTTCTCAAAAGCGGCAAAAATGCTGCATATATCACAACCTTCCCTAAGTAATGCCATAATGAAATTAGAAAATGAAGTTGGTTTTCAGCTTTTGGAACGCAATACAAGGGGGCTTGAGCTTACGGAAGCAGGGGGAATTTTTTATACGAGATCTGTTGATCTGTTAAGAAGATTCGATAATATGCAAGTGGAGCTTAAGGAAATGAAGGATGTTGGAAGCGGAACCGTATCAATAGGTTCCATAGAATCATTCAAATTTTGGTTCCCGAAGATAATCAAGAATTTTAAAATCAATTATCCTAATATTCATATAAAAGTCAGGGAAATATTAGGGGAAGAAAAGGTTTTCGATTCGTTAAATCGGTATAATGTTCATTTCACCATCACGAACCAGCCCATCAACAACGATGAAATTCTGTCCACTCCCCTTTATAATGAAAAGTTCATGCTTTTGATCCATAAAGATGACGAGTTAAACGAAAAAGAGTCCATCACTTTCCAAGACATAGCAAAGAAAGAATTGATCATCAGTACAATTGGATTTCAAACAAGAGATGATATCTTAAGAGCATTTAAGGGTGAAAATGCAATTCCCAATATCCTATATGAAATAGAAAGGCTTGAAACGGCTTGCAGTTTGGTGGAAGCAGGGCTTGGGGTTACAATTTTACCGGAAAACTATATAAGATCCGCTGCAACCCCCAATACTGCAATTCGCGCGATCGATTCGAATTATTTGGAAAGGACTGTTTACCTGGCTTATTTGAAAGATCGATATCTGTCTCCTGCGGTATGTAAGTTAATCGAGGACATACATAGCTTTTTTAAGGGTGATGTTAGAAACGGTGACTAAAAAAATCCAACAGTAATGACAAAAAAACATTCCCCAAATGCACATTGCACAAAGGGAATGTTTGATTAAATGCTCTGGCCATTTTCCTTATTAACATCTTGCTAGAGGAATTTCATTCTATATTCTTCAGGGTAAAATTAATTCGTGACACTGCCATCATCATCTGGATCTTCAATATCCGCCGGGTCTTTTTCCAGTAGTGCCTCTTTGTCTTTTTCGTTCCATTTTGCTTTATATCCTAATGATTGCGCTACTCTTAACACCGGTAGATACGATTTTTTATCTGGTTTAAATGTTTCTAAGTCCCCTGTTCCAATTGCACCCAAACCAAGTAACAATTTGTCTGATTGGATATAGGGTTTTTCATCTATCAGTTTCATTTGTTCAGCTGTATAAGGATAAACGGCTCCATTCACTTTTAAGGTAAATGGTCCCTTTTTTTCTTCTTTTATTTCTTTTGGCTTTTTCGATTTATAGGAAACATTATACACTCCTTGAACAGTTCCTTCTCTCGTATTATCGGCTCCTCCATACATTTTCCCCTTTTCATAATCATAAATAACAGCTTGCACATTTCCGATATGCTGGGGTTTTTCTTCATAAACATGGCCTTTTGCCATTAACTCCAACCTAGTATTTTGTTCAATTCCCGGTTCCCATCTAACTGTCGGATATCCAGCGGAATAAATACGTGGCGCTAAAATAGCATCTTGAATTGGCATTTTATGATCAAGCACGTTCATAATCGTTTCAGATACAGATGCTATTATCGTCGCTCCCCCAGGTGAACCAATGGCCATGAAGGGATTGCCATCTTTTAATACGATGGTCGGGGACATACTGCTTCTTGGTCTTTTTCCTGGTTCCACCTGATTAACTCCACCCGGTGTTGCATCAAAATCCGTCATTTCATTATTTAGCATGAATCCATAATCAGGTACCATGATACCTGATCCGAATACTTGCTCGATTGTAGTCGTATAAGCAACCATATTTCCCCATTTATCCATTACAGAAAAATGGGTTGTTTGACCGATCGGTGTTTTCTCCTCTTTTACCTTTTTCATTGGAGTGGGTTCTTTGCCCTCATACTTCCATGGATCGCCTGCTTTGACATCAGCTGTTGATCTATTTGGTTTGATGAGTTTTCGTCTTTCTTTAATATAATCTTCATCCAATAGTCCTTTTGTAGGTACATCATAAAAATCTTCATCTGCCATATAGGCAGCTCGATCGGCAAAAGCAAGATGCATGGCTTCCGTGAGATAATGAAGATACTCAGGTGTGTTCGCCCCCATCTTTTGTACATCGAATCCTTCCATAAGCTCCAGGATTTGTAGAACGGTCAAACTGCCTGAGCTTGGTGAAGCTGCCCCTACCACTTCAAATCCCCTATATTCCGATTTAATCGGCTCTCTTTCTTTCACTTCATAGTTTTGCAAATCCTCAGTTGTCATCGTTCCTTCACGCTTTTGAACTTCTTTGGTAAGGGCTTCCCCGATTTCACCTTTATAAAAAGCCTTGGAACCTTGTTTTTTTATTAACTTAAGAGTCTTTGCCAGATCTGGCTGAACGAGAGTGTCCCCCTCTTCCAATGGCTTTCCGTCTGGTACAAAAACTTTTGCAGCCGCTTGGTTATTTTTAAGCTTTGTTACATTTTCATCGATATATTGTGCTGTTGCCCAATTGACTCTTACCCCTTGTTCAGCTTGTTTAATGGCCGGTCCTATGACTTGTGATAATTTCAATGTTCCATATTTCTCAAGAGAAGTCTCTACACCCATAAGAGTTCCAGGAACAGCAACCGCTTTACCAGATGTGTGCCGCTTACTAAAAGGAACAGGTTTTCCCTTTTCATCTAAAAAAAGTTTAGGCGTAACATTTTGCGGTGCCATTTCGCGATTTTCAATCATCGTTATTTTATTTTCCTTTTTATTATAAATCATGATAAAACCACCGCCACCGATTCCAGACATCATTGGTTCAACCACATTTAACGATAATTGAATGGCTGCTGCTGCATCGACAGCGTTTCCACCTTGTTTTAATATCTTTATGCCCGCTTCAGCTGCTAACGGGTGGGAAACTGATACGATACCTTTTGTTGCTCCCTTTCCCATTGACCCATCCACTCCGGGGACACTTGCAAAAGCTGGTGTGATCATACAAAAGAAACTGAAAGTAACTAAAATAAAACTTTTTAAAAATTTCATGAATTAGTCTCCTTTCAAAATAAAACAGATTAGGTTTTTTTTATAAGGCAAGTGGATATACGAGCAGATGTCTATAGTAGGAATATGCTGGTTGTCTCGATATAAAAGCAGTCTGCACATTCCCTGCTCTCTTTGATGATTCACTTCAAAAAATCACCCCCCCAAATGGTACAACACTAACCTTTACTTCAGGATTGATATTCGAAGACTTAATTTTTCTCTATGCTTTGCTTATGTTCCAAGATGTTGGGGCTGTCGTGATTGCCACTCTTCCAAAGATATTGTAAAGACAGCAATACGATAAATGCAGATACCCCAATGATGTCCGATATCGTTTCAGGATAGATTAATAGTAAACCAACGATTATAGAGAGGACTCTTTCCAACCAGTGCATCCCCCTCATCCAGTAACCTATAACACCCGCACCAATTGCAATCATGCCGGCCATTGCTGTAAGTACGATCCAGGCAACCTCCATCCAAGTTGTATCGATCATCAGCATTTGTGGGGAGAGAACAAAAATATATGGAATGATAAATGCGGCGATTGCAAGTTTTGATGACTCAATTCCCGTTTTTATCGGTTCACCGCCTGCCACCCCTGCCGCTGCAAATGCCGCTAATGCAACTGGAGGAGTTATATCTGCTATAATGCCAAAATAGAAGACGAATAAATGTGCAGATAAGTCAGGAACACCAAGCAAAATGATTGCAGGTGCTGCAATCGTCGATGTGATTACATAATTGGCGGTCGTAGGTGAACCCATTCCTAAAATAAGTGCCGCTACCATCGTTAGCATCAATGTTGGAATCAAATATCCGCCAGACAAATCGATCAAACCATTAGCCAGCTTCAGCCCTAATCCAGTTTTCGTAACGATTCCTACAATAATGCCGGCTGCTGCGGTTGCGGCTGCAACCGCAAGGGCCGTTCGAGCTCCATCCACCAATGCATAAATGATATCGATGAATTTCATGCGGACATCCTTGTTTATGAATCCTACAAGAACCGAGATAGCAATGGAATACAGTGCTGCATGTGTAACCGTAATATTCAGCATGAGCAAGAGGATAATGGCAAGGATCGGTATTAGTAAATAAAATTTGCCGAACACTTCCTTCTTACTTGGCATCTCTTCTTTCGTTAATCCACGCAGCCCAAGTCGTTTCGCTTCAAAATGGGTCATGATCCAAATTCCTGAAAAGTAAAGGATAGCTGGAATCGCAGCCGCCTTTGCTATATCCCAATACGTTATTCCATTCCCAATGAACTCAACCATTAAGAATGCCGCTGCCCCCATTACCGGAGGCATCAATTGACCGCCTGTCGAAGCGGCCGCCTCCACTGCCCCTGCGAATTCCTTCTTATAACCAAGATTTTTCATCATCGGTATCGTAAATGCTCCTGAAGTGACAACATTAGCTACAGAGCTTCCGCTAATCGTTCCTTGAAGAGCACTTGAAAAAATCGCAACCTTTGCAGGTCCCCCTATCCTTCTGCCGGCAATGGCGGTTGAGAGATCATTGAAGTATTGACCGACACCTGTTCGGACTAGAAAGGATCCAAACAGTAAAAATAGGAAGATGAATGTCGATGACACCGCTAACGGAGTACCTAAAATGCCCTCTGTCGAGAAGAACATCGATTGCACCAAACGTTCCAGAGTTAAACCGCGATGAGCGAGGAATCCTGGCATATACTGTCCAAAAATCCCATAGAAAATGAATAATAAAGCAATGACCATAATGGGAAGCCCTACTGCACGCCTGGTTGCCTCCAAAACCAGGAGAATGGCCATTAAACCAACCGTGAAATCCAAAGCCCCCAAACGTCCGACATTCATGACGATATCCTCGAAAAATAAGGGCCAATATGCACCAACCCCGATACTCAGGATCGCTAAAATGATATCGTACCAGGCAATTTGAAACTTTCCTTTCTGACGCTTCTTCCGGTTTGCAGGAAATAGTAAAAAAACCAGGGAGAGTGCAAACCCTAAATGTATCGTCCGTTGGATTTGTGCTGTAAAAACGCCAAAAATAGCAGTATATAATTGAAATAACGAAAAAGCCAAGAGTCCAAAAAACGCAATGTGGCCCAAGACACCAGTTAATTTCCTTGTCCCGGCTTCTGGATCATATTTTTCCAATAACTCCTGTTGTTCTGCTTCGGTTAAATACTTCGTTTTTTCTTGATCAGCCACTAATTCTCACTCCCTTCAACTGTTCCCATAAAGAAATTCTTTCTGATGAAATCCTGACCCATGTCCCTGGTTTAATAAAGTCTGCCAATGTGTATGTTTTTTCATCATATATTAAACGATGGTTAGCTCTGACTTGTCCTACTCGTAAATCTATATAGGCGAAATTGCGATTCATATTTTTTATGAAGTAGGTACCGTCTTTCTCTTCGAATACTTCGTCCCCCTCTGCATTAGAAGGCATACCGACTGCAAAATCATGATAAGAAAGTTCGGTCTGTTCGATTTGCTTATCCGATAAACGATATGATTCCAAAACATCCGTTAGGTGGATGGAGTGTGTATACTTAATCTTGAATTCTTTTTCTTTTTTCAATGGAAAGTATGCGACTAATTCCCCTTGGTCCTCGAAGGAAAAGGCAATTACATGCTTATATGGAATAAATAATAAAATAGCGATGATCAGAGGTATACCAAAAGCCATGAATCTCGTGAATTTCATAGGTACCCCTTTCAAAACCTGAAATCCCATTCAGAAAAAACGAAGCCGATAGTCCACTTAAAGCGAGCTACCGACCCAATTACATTACTTGGAAACACCTTTTTCTTTAAAGTATTTTGCTGCGCCAGGATGAACTTCCATATCCCCTAACCCTTCAAGTGCAGTCTCTGCTGTAATGAACTTGCCTTTTGCATGTGTAATTTTACCTGTGTTTTCATAAACAGCTTTAGTCATTTCATAAACTAAATCTTCATCAAGATCCTTTGTAACTACTAACATCGCTTTAACAGCAACTGTTTTCACCTCAGATTTGATTTTGTACGTACCACTTGGAATTGTATCTTCAGCATAGTATGGATACTTTTTAACCAATGCTTGAATTTTGTCCTCTGCAATAGGCAGGATAATGATATCATTTTGTACGGACAGCGCCTCAACTGCACCAGTTGGTGTTCCGGCAGTAATGAAAGCTGCGTCAATATTTCCTGCTTGAATTCCTTCGGCCGACTCATCGAATGATAGATTTTGCCCTTTAATATCTTTTTCAGACAAACCATGAATCTCCAAGATTTGCATGGCATTGATGTATGCACCAGAACCCGGCGCACCTACTGAAACCTTTTTACCCTTTAAATCCTCGATTGATTTAATTCCACTTTTGGCAGTCGTTACAATTTGAACGGTTTCAGGATATAAAGAACTGATGGCCATTATATTATCAATGGGTTTCCCGTCGAACATTTCTGTTCCCTCAATTGCATATGCGGCGATATCCGTTTGCGAAAAAGCGATTTCAGCCTCTCCGGCCCTTAATGTTTCCATGTTTTCGGCCGAGGCACCAGATGTTTGAGGTGTTATATTCGCTTTTGTTTTATCGGAAATGATTTTTCCAATTTGTCCACCGAGTGGATAGTATGTACCTCCTGTTCCACCAGTCAACAAACTCAAATTTTGGTTTCCGCTGTCCGAGACACCTGTTTTACTGTCTCCGCAAGCCGTGATAATACCGGTTACCGTCAAAACCAGAACCAATAAAAAGCACTTATGAAATTTTTTCATAAAACTCCCCCTCATATGTTTTCTTCATCCTCAAGAGATGATAGTGTTATTATTCTACCGACAACCTCACTTTCCCTTTTTTTACAAAATTAGACACGTAAACCAAAAGCACTAGTATTTGATTAAAAACTTCTATGGAAATCGAAATAACAAGCAAAAATGTATAAAAATGCCTATTAAAAACAAGGAAAATCCGCTAACTAATAGTATTATTTTACCTCTTATTACCTATTTTTCCTTTCTTTAAGGATAATATTGACTCTTTCATTTTAGAAATATATTATTGTTATAAACTTATAAGTCTATATTATAAAATGATTTTCCTAGTATCTTTCTAGCCTTTAATGGTTATATCCAGCTTTGTTTGAGAGGGAATATTAGAAGTCAACCCTTTCTTTTACCAGCCATTTTAGCCTTTTATTTTCAAATCCAACTGAAGTGGGTGATCGTTTGAATTTCCTATCCCTCCGCTATTTCATAGAGGTTTCTAATCATCTTAGTTTCAGTGAGGCGTCCAAAACCCTGCATATATCCCAGCCCGGACTTAGCCAACAGATTTTATCCCTCGAAAAACAATTAGGCTTTAAATTATTGAATCGAACGACAAGAAAAATTACATTGACGGAAGAAGGAGAGTACATCTATAAAAAACTAGCTCCTTCCTTTGAAGATATTGAGAAAACAGTGAATTACATAGTTGAAAATAAAACCATCCCCAAGCCTAAGCTGAAGATTGCTACCGTCCCTTCTGCAGCTAGTATATATATCCCGAAGTTATTGAAAAAGATTGTGGGGGAATACCCGGAAACAGAATTTTACGTGCATGAAACAACATCCTCAAGGGCTGTAAAACTCGTAAACCAACAAAACTATCACATCGGTTTCATCCGAACGCCCATCCACAGTAACATCATCGCCAATGAAGGATTAAGCATGATTGAATTCATGAGGTTCCCTTTACAATTAGTCGTTTCCATTGATCATCCACTAGCCCAAAAGGATGCTATACATTTATACGACGCAAAAGACGAACCTTTTATCCATTATGATGCCGTCCAAGCACACTCCCTTCAATTCCTTTTGGAAAAGGCTTGTCTGAATGCTGGATTTTCACCTAAAGAATTATGTAAAGGCTCTGAATTACTCACGATTGCCAATCTAATATCCAATAACTTAGGCGTAGCCCTCATGCCGGAAGATATGGTGAGTTTGTTGGGAAAAAGCCAAGTCAAAGCCTTGAACATCGATAATTCGGAATTATCCAGTTCCATATCGGCAGTATGGAAAAACACGGATGCATCAAATCTGACTAAGCATATTTTGAAAACGTTAGAGAATGATCATGATTTTAACGATATATGAGATTCTTGGTTGGAAAAATGCTGCGAAACCACTCGGATTGAAATATATTTTTGGAGTTCCTGGAATTTGTCATCGAAGAATTAAGCGGAGTATCACTATACGGGTATTGCTTAAAACAATCTAAAAAGTCGAATTCCTAACTGTGAAGGAATTCGACTTTATTTTTTAGTCTTAGCCTGTTCCCTTTGTTTCGCAACAAAACCTGTAAAGCCAAAATTTATTTTTTAAGTCCATTAAAGTCAGGACAATCAAGCCCCCCACTTTTTACTTTAGAGGCTCGTCTATGTACTTTTTAATTTCAATTCTTCAGAAGAGTCTTGTTTTTAACTATAGGTCAACCAAATAAGGAAGTACTATGCAACGGCTGAACTTTCGCCATAGGATCAATATAGGCTTTGGCATTATTAACTGCCGTAGGACCTTCACCAAAACCGGAAGCAATTAATTTAACCTTTCCATCATACGTACAAATATCCCCGGCTGCGTAAATGCCTGAAATATTTGTTTCTTGTTTGGAATTAACGACAATTGCATTTTTGTTGATGTTTAGACCCCATTCTTTAATCGCACCAAGTGAAGAGACAAAACCATAATTAATAATTAAATCATCTACGTCAACCACTTCTTTTTGTTGAGTCTTAGTGTGTTCTAAAACAATTTGCGTAATCTGATCTGTTCCTACCAGTTCAGAGGGAATATAAGGTGTTTTAACCTCAACAGAGGAATTCACTAATTTTTCTACACTATGTTCATGGGCACGGAATTTATCTCTTCTGTGTATCAATGTTACCTTTTCAGCAATCGGCTCTAACATAAGGGCCCAATCAACAGCAGAATCCCCACCGCCTAGAATCGCCACTTTTCTTCCTTTAAATCGGTTCATATCATTCACGAAATAATGCAAATTCTTATTTTCGAACTGAGTTGAATCTTCCAATTCCAGTTTACGAGGCTGAAAGGCTCCATTACCAGCGGTAATGATCACTGATTTAGAGAAATGAGTATCGAGGTTTGTGGTGATTTTAAATGTTCCGTCTGCTTGCTTTTCCATCTGTTCAACTGCTTCTTCAAGACAAATTGTCGGTTCAAATACTTTCATTTGTTCTTTTAAATTCTCTATCAATTCCTGTGCCCTTACTTTTGGAAATCCAGCTATATCATAAATGAATTTTTCGGGATAAAGAGCTGAAAGCTGTCCTCCCAATTGAGGAAGACTTTCAAGGATTTTCACCTTTGCTTGCCTCATTCCTCCATAGAACGCCGTAAACAAGCCCACTGGGCCGCCGCCAATAATTGTTATGTCATAGACCTTCTTTTCTTCTGTCAATGTAATCACTCCTTGTTTTTCTAGGTTGGTTGTTCATATTGAACGTGATTTACAGGTTGTAAGGGATTGACTTGTAATTCTTCCTTTTCACCTTATAATAATGATGGATAATATCGGAAAATATCCATCCTTTCAAAAGACAAACTAGTGACGTCAATTTCCCTAGTTTTAAAATCTATAAATCTATAAATCTATAATCAGTACAAACGCCCTCATTGATTATATCTATAAATATTATTCAAATTTATTAGGGTTACCATCAAAGGATACTTGAGCCACTTTAATAGAATCGGTTGGACATCCTTCTGAAGCATCTATCATATCTTCCTCGAGTTCTTCTGGTATAATCGTTGCCCCAACATTATTATCCAATATAACAAACGCAATACCTTCTTCATCGTAATCATAAATATCCGGAGCTGAAGCACCACAAGCTCCGCAAGCAATACAAGTTTCTTTATCCACGATTGTATAATTAGCCATTTTTACGATCCATTCCTCTCTCTAATCTAACCCCTAGTTTTTTACTAAGTCATTTATAGTTCGTTTTTACCTTACTCAATATCGTTCAAAAATTCCAAAATGCTTGAATTAAACTTTTCAGGATTTTCCTGGTAACACAGATGACCGCCTTCTGGAATTATCACTAGCCGGGAGTTTATTAACTCTTCATGAATTGCTTCCGACTCCTTTATAGGAGTTACAGTATCCAACTCACCACAAATTACAAGAACAGGAACATCTATATGAGATAACGATTTCATTTGATTTAGATGATAAAGTGAATATGCTACCGAACGATACCCTGCTGGTCTTATCTGTGTCATAATCTCTTTTACTCGTGTATGGACTTTTCCTGAAGCATGGGGGGATAGCAGTGCTTGTATCCTCTTTTCCGCTATCTCCTCTGTAGAAAGGTTTTCAATTGAAAATAATCGATTTTTCAATTTCGTCTCGTTCTCTTCTGGGGTTAGAGCAGCAGCCCCTCTTGTCGAATCGGCTAATATTAGTTTATTAATCTTATCAGGGTACATGCAACAGTACTCTATCGCAATTGCCGCTCCCATTGAATGGCCGAGCAGATGGATTTTTTCCAACTTTAGCTGATCCATCATGCCGTTCAGAATACGCGCAAACTCTTTAAAATTTCTAAATTCTTCAGCTTGATCTGAACTTTTCCCATAACCCGGGGCATCCCATGCAATTACTGTAAAATGCTCCTTTAATTCCCGGATCTGTTCCTTCCATGACTGTGAATTATTGCTCATACCATGTAATAATACTAAATGATCTCCATTACCTTCTATTTCATAATGTATACTTAAATCTTCTACTTTTACGTATGGCATAATACAGTCCCCCTTATTTTTTTCGGGCATAACTTTGAATGATACAGTTTAGGAAAGCTGTAATAACTTGAAATATATTACCTTAAAATAGCAAATGATTTACTAAATTAATATTTCGCCTGGAAATAGCTTTCGTTTTGATCTGAAAAAGAAAGTGCTTCCTTTTTCTTGAAGATAAGCAGGAAAATCGACTCCCGTTCCCGTCTTACAACTTAGCTAAAACAGTATTCAAAAACTGTGCCAGCTTAGCCAAGTCCTCGCACTGACAATCCGCCGTCGCTTGAAATGATTTCACCGGTGATCGCACGTGATTCGTCAGAAGCTAACAGCACATACGCCGCAACGTGATCTTCCGGCATCTGAGCAAGTTGAAGAATATTCCGTTTTTTAATGCTGCTTGCTTTCGTATCATTATCGACGATTTTCACAAATGGGCGCAGCGGTGGAATCACCGTGAGTGCTGTCAATGTCCCCCCTGGGGCTACCGCATTCACCCGGATGGAAGGAGATAGTTCGAATGCAAGCTGGCGCATCAATCCAATTTGGGCGTGTTTGCTCGCTGTGTACCATACACCGCCGCCATCTGGATAAAAACTTGCACCGGACACGGTAAAAATAATATTGCCATTTGTTTTTTTCAGTTCTTCAAGAGCGGCTTTAGCCCCGAAAAAAGAGCCTTTTACGTTAATATTGAGAAGGAAATCATACGCTTCGGAAAGCGCCTCAGGAGTCACATCGGCAAATTTGGCAAATCCATCGAACACGCCGGCATTCGCAACGAAAACATCTAACTTTCCGAATTGCTCAACAGTAGCTTGGACCGCTTGCTCATTGTCTTCGTATTTGCTTACATCTCCCTGATAAGTAAGGATATTTTCACCAAATTCTTCTTTCATTTTCGCTAACGTGTCTATAGAGCGGCCGATAATGCTCACTTTTGCTCCTTCTTGTATAAAACGGCGTGTGACAGCTTCTCCTATTCCAGAAGCTCCCCCTGTAATCAATACGACTTTATCTTTTAAGGCCATGCCCATTGTCTCCACCCCTTCTGTTATCTTTCAACCGTGATGAATGGTTATCCAAAAATCCATTCATGTATACGGTCTTGTAAGCGAGCACATATTTTTTCATAATGACCGCATATTGTTTTGTATGCAAAACAATGTTTTTTGATATAAACAATTCTAAAATGTAATCGCTTTATTGTCAATGTAAGCTGTAAAAAAACTGAGGCCCTCGTTCGGGAAAACATTACTTGTTCTCTATCAATCTGTGGTTATCCTTACTCCTATGTACTCGTCAATGAATATTCAAGATTTTATTGTGGTTTCTCAGTAAGAATCCAGCGCCCCTTCTTTCTGAGAAACCCTACTTAAAAACGTATTATATTAACTTTTTGCTCTCTATAAAGTTAGTTTGTTTCCTGTCGTATTACTTAGGTGATATTCGGCAACTTCTTGTTTAATCATAAACAAGTACGCAACAAACCCCAGAGTGGCTGCTACGATCAGCATGGCAATCGAGGGACCAAAATCACCGCCAGACATATCGCGGCTCCACCCCATAATATAGCTTGAAAATCCACCCATAATATTTGTGAATCCCATTAAACCGGCTGCGCGGCCCGCTGTTTCAGGTGTTGAAAATTTGATGATGAAGAAATTGGTTAGATGAAACATTCCACCCTGAGTTCCCATTGCGAGCCCCATGGAAACGCCGGCAAAAATAGGATTCGGTGCAATGACAGCGATTGTCAAAAATACAGCTGTTAGTATGAACAGAATCGTCGCAAGCAAACTCGGGCGCTTCGTTTTGTCCGCCAGAAATCCGCCAGCCAGGACAAATCCAAGCGCGAATAGCCACGATAATGAAGTAATGCCAGTCATTGCTTCCCTTTCAAAGCCTTTGGCTTCAACGAGATATGTAGGCAGCCAAATACTGATTCCAAAGAAAAGAAAGGACGACATCAAATTGCCGAACCAAACAATCCAATAACGATAATCCTTTGCGAAGAATTGCTTCGACTGAACATCATCCGCTTCGTCTTTTTGGCGAATATAGGTGACTTCTTCTTTACTCATGCGTGGATGTTCTTCTGGCGTATTACGAGTCAAAAACAGGAACATTGGAATATTTATAAACAAGTTAAAGGCTGCGAGAGCAAAGAACGCGGCCTGCCAATGAAATGTTGAAATAATTAGGATGAGCATAACGGTGCCCACTGCCGGGCCAAGGTAGTTTCCAGTAATCCAGAATGACTGTGCCCTTCCAAGCTCTCGTTTATTAAACCAATTCGAAATGAATTTACCCGATATCGGGATCATCATACCTTCCCCAATTCCGAGGATGACTCTACTAATTAAAAACATTTCGTATGAAGTGGAAAGCCCTCCCATGACCATTGTCGCTGTCCATACCAGTAAACCTAAAACTGCTGTTTTCCGTGCCCCTAACTTGTCGATAATAACTCCCCAAAAAATGTTGGAACAGGCATATGAAATCATGAATATAAAGGAGATCAAGCCAATTTTTACATTTTTATCCGGGCCAGTTAAACCAAGATCACTTAAAAATCCCGGATCGGTTTGGATAACAGAGATACCTACTTTATCAATCTGGCCGAAAAACCAGAAGAAAAAAATAGGAATTGCAATGTACAACCATCTTTTTTGACCTTGTAACATGTTATTTCCCCCTTATAATAGGCTCGTTTGAATGCGCTTTCATGATTTTCAATAAAGAAAAGGACTATCATTCCATCAAACTTCACCAACTCTCCCTTTCAAAAAATAGCAGCAACTCTTGTTTCATATAAAAAACAATGTTACCGATATTTAATGTTATATTGAATTTTCATAATAGTCAATAATATTCAGATTTATATTTTTTGAACAGAAAAAGTAGTTTTATATACAAAACTAAATAGGGTGTTGTTTCGATGAAAACAACCCGAAACAACACCTTAAACGAGCCTTAGATAATGCAACTCAATATTTTTTTTGGAACTTCATTAACATTAACCGAAGCGAGAAAATGTCCATCATGTCCAAAATCCGGGATGCTACGGACTGAAGATCTGCTTAGTCTAATATGTCCGTTCAAGTAAAAGGTTTTAACGGAACAGTATGGCGGTTTCTCCAAAGGAGATAACCTTGGATTCCTGTCCAACACCCCAACATATGCTGCCGCTTGAGGTGAATAAAGCATATGTTACGTCAACCGCAATTCCACAACCCCTGCGTTGAGTAACCCCAAAGTTGAAGTATGATTCTCCAATATATCACCTCATTCATTGCCGTATTTCCTTTTATAACGATTCTTTATATATATATAAAAATTAACTATTTTTATTATTTATCACTCAATGTTAGCATTTTGTTATAAGTTATTTGAAAGGATGAGAGATGAATGACTATACAATTTTCTGAATTCGCAGTATTCGGGATGGGTCCCATCGGAATTGAAATTCTACGCAGTGCTTATCAAACTAATCCTCAATCGATTATCGGTGTTGTCGATATTGATCCCGAAAAGGCAGGAAAGGATATTGGCTTACTAATCAATGAAAAGGAAACGAACAAGCATGTAGTCTCCCATATACAAGAAGTAAATACTGAAGCTGAACACCCTATCGCATTACATGCAACCGGTTCCAACGCACAACAAGTTTGGCCCCAGATCAAAGAGCTTCTAGATCACGGCTTTTCAGTGGTTTCCACTTGTGAACAGCTTTCTTTCCCTTGGCATCGCTACCCTCAACTTTCAAAGGAAATAGATGATTACGCTAAAGCAAAAGGGCTTAGTGTCATTGGGACCGGAATCAATCCAGGTTACATCATGGATACTATGGCCATTTCTTTTACAACAGTATTGACCACAGTTAACCAAATCAAGGTCAATCGTAAAGTTGATGTTTCGAAAAGGCGCCTCCCCTTACAAAAAAAGGTCGGAATCGGGATGACCAGAGAAGAGTTTGAATTTTTAGCTGAACGGAATAAAATTGGGCATGTAGGTCTTGAGGAGTCTGTTAGGTTAATCGCTTATGGGCTGAATTGGGAACTTTCAAGTGTTATCAATACCATTGAACCAACGATTGCAAGCGAAAAGATGACCGTTCCGCTAACAACTATAAAACCAGGGGATGTTAATGGGCTTCATCAAATCTCCACGGGCAAGACAGTGGACGGAAAGGAAATTTCCTTGGATTTAACGATGTCTGCAGGTATTAAACAAGAAGATGAAATCGTTATTGATGGAAACGAAACCCAAAGGTTGATTGTTCCCAACGGAATTTTTGGAGATACCGCAACCGCTGCGATGATTATCAATACCGCTAAGCAAATTGATGCCCTCCGTAAACCAGGTTTACTTACAATGGCTGACATCGGGGTGCCGAGAAATATAAATCAATCTGACTTTGTGCATATTTAATGGCTAACCAACAATCTTGCGTATAAGTCTTACTATATTAGAAAAGGTGAACCGCGAATGGTTCACCTTTTTCGTCCTGACCAGATAGTATTGCATGCCAACATGCCTAAAAACCACCATAAGCGGTGGCTCAGCTTCCTACATATAGAATCCACTATCTTATGTACATTACTTATTTTAGAAAAATACATTCCGAAAATGACATGATTTTTCCATTTTCATTAATGTGTTTGAGAACCCAGTTTCACGGAAATGGCCTTGGCGGCTTTCATTACTTTGTCAATCAATTCAGGCAAGCGTTCTTCCTGAAATCTTGCTTCAATCCCAGCCACACTAATACCAGCCACTATTTGACCCTTACCATTGAGTATCGGTGCACTCACCGCTTTTGTATAATCCTCAAGTTCTGATGAAGTTATCGTGTAACCATCCAATCTCGCTTCATCCAAAGCATGACGGAGTTTAGTTTTATCCGTTATCGTTCCAATGGCGATTGGTTTTAATTGAACGCTTCCCAAATAATTTTCCCGCTCTTCTTCCGGCAAATACGCTAGGATGATTCGAGAATCGCCAGCGTACAATGGCGAACGTCTACCAATGGATGTATAAAGGCGAACAGGATGCAGGGTGTCCACCTTTTCAATATACATCGCTTCATCCTTATCCCTCACAATTAAATTCACTGCTTCTTCAACATCATCCCTAAGGTCTTTCATGATGGGATAGGCGATTGACCTGATATCCAAACGCTCCCCTACCAGTTGGCCGAACTGCAGGAATATCAGTCCAAGTGAATAATGGCCATCATCGTCCTTTGTTAAAAACCCCATTTCCTCCAATGATCCCGCCATACGGTGTAACGACGTTTTCGGCAAATTGGAAAGTTCCATCATTTCATTAAAAGTCAGTTTCGGATGATTTATGAAAAGGGTTAGGATTTGCATGGATTTCACGACGGTCTTATTATGTGCCTGCATACATTGTCTCCTTTCATGATACATGTTTTCCTTAACTATCATTCTATTATAAAACATGGAGGAAAGGATGTAATGCCTTCAGTAAAATATATATTAAAGCGGGAACAAAAAAAAGAAAGCGCTCTTAAAGAGTACTTTCTTTTTTTGCCGAAGGAATTAAATATCCAGCCATTTGTTCAGGGCCAATGAAATCGAAACCTGCAATTCCTTCGATTGTCGTTCTTTTTGAAGCAAAAGCTTTTCAGCCTCCTTTAAGTTCACCCGTGAGAACTGAATGGATTCCCCTGGTTTGATCTGCGCGATAATTGGTAAATCTGCCGTGATCACCTGAGCTATCTTAGGATATCCACCAGTTGTTTGGCTATCCGCAAGGAGAATGATCGGGTTTCCATCAGGAGGAACCTGAACGGACCCATTTGTGACCGCTTCAGATAATAATTCCCCATTATCCTTTAATTCCAGTGTCGGTCCTGATAATCTATATCCCATGCGGTCGGATTGATTGGAAACTTTAAATGCCCCCGCTACAAAAATATCTTTACTTGAATCTGTAAAACTTTCATATTGGCTTCCATCGATGAAACGGATGAGAGGTTTTCCTCCTGGCATGAACTCCTTCTCATTGACAAACCACTTTGGGAAGGAAAATGAACCTTTGAACGCCCGATCACCAAGAATTTTCGAAGGTTCATTAAACTCCAAGACATCGTCAGCCTTTAATGCCCTCCCCATATAGCCGCCAATCCCAGCCCTTAGATAGGTGCTTTTACTCTCCATAACTTCAGGAATAGTGAATCCTCCTGCCACTGTTAAGTAAGCCCTGCAACCTGATCTACACCCTTCAAACCGAAGAATCGATCCTTTTTTCACTAGAATAGGCCTCCACATCGGTACTGCCTGATTATCAATTGTAGGTGATAAATTTCCACCCGTTATCGAAATCAGGCAATTCTTCTCGATTTTAATGGTCGGACCCATTAATGTAATTTCCAAGGCCGCTTCTCCTCCTTCATTGCCAACCAACATATTGGCAATTCGTAAAGAATGTCCATCCATTGCCCCGCTTACAATCACCCCATGTTGTTGAAATCCTTTTCTTCCAAGATCCTGTATACTTGTCAATAATCCCGGTTTGATTACGCGCAGGCTCACTGTAATCCCTCCTTAAGGATCATTTCTTTATATTCTTGATCCGAAATCGGTTGGAACTTCACGATGTCCCCTGCTTGTAATAGACTTGGAGGATTTACATTTGGTAAAAATAGTTTGGTTGGCGTCTGTCCGATCAATTGCCATCCACCAGGTGTTGATATAGGATATACACCCGTTTGCATACCGGCGATTCCTACTGCCCCTGCCGGAATGGTCATTCGGGGAGAGGAACGCCTAGGTGTCGCGATTTCTTCCGACATTCCGCCAAGAAACGGGAAACCTGGTGCGAACCCAATCATATAGGCCAAATACTCCCCGGTTGAATGAATATGAATGACTTCATCAGTAGTCAAATCATTATAACGGGCAACATATTCCAAATCCGGTCCATATTCCTTCCCATAGCACACGGGAATGGAAACTGTTCGATGTGAGAGTTTCTTAGTTTCTTTTAAATCCTGTAATTTCATTTCCATGATGGAACGGACCACTTCAAAAGGAGATATTTCCGTATCATTGCTTTGTTTTTGATCCTTATAAACAACAAGTGGATCATAAAAAACCGTCAAATTAGTAAATGCAGGTACACATTCTATAAATCCTGCAAAAGGTTCATCTTCAAGTAAATCCATTAACAATTTTATTTTTTTGTGTATGCTGTATTCCATTCCATTCCCGAATGTAATCACGATTGCGGAATCGCCCAATGGAGAAAGTGTACATGCAGTTATTTTCAATAGCTTTTCCAGCATAGGGACACATCTCTTTCTGTCAGTTATAAAACTCCTAATTTTCCATCACGAATGTCCGTAATGAACATATGTCCAGGTGCATGCGTGATCATGATCTCCGGTTTGGTCTCCATAGCAATGGATTGCGGCGTTACACCACATGCCCAAAAAACCGGGACTTCCCCATCACGAATCGTGACTGGATCACCAAAATCCGGATGCTGGATGCTGGAAATACCGATCGCTTCAGGGTCACCAATATGGATTGGAGCCCCGTGAACTGCAGGAAACCGCGATGTCACTTGAGTTGCCCTCACCACATCCTTTTGTGGAATCGGCCTCATGCTAGCTACCATTTCCCCATGAAAAATCCCTGTTTCAATGCATGGAATATTGGTTTTATACATAGGTACATTGCATCCCTCTTCAATATGACGAATCGATATATCATTATTCAAAAGGGCGTGTTCGAATGTAAAGCTGCACCCGATTAAAAATCCAACCATATCGTCTTCCCAGTAGTTTGAGATATCCGTTACTTCTTCCACTAATTCTCCATATTTATATACCCTGTATTTAGGTATATCGGTGCGTATATCCCCAGACTTTGCTGCAAATGCGGGAATGGGTGAACCAATTTCCGTAACGTCCAGCAATGGGCAGGATTTAGGGTTGCGCTGACAGAATAATAAAAAATCAAAAGCATGCTCTTTTTTTAAGATGGCTAAGTTCGCTTGTGCATAACCGTTAGCCATGCCGGCAGTCGGTTTAATCCATTCATTATTTCGAATCATTGAACGCAACTCAGCCGGGGTAGCTTGAGAAAGATCGATCATGAGTATTCATCTCCTATTATGAACTGACAGTCAGTGATAAACTGGCAAACCACTTCGACCTGTATTTATTGGATTTTCATTCATTAAAAAAGTGCGGGCAGTTGTTTCATTAATGTATATACGCCCATTAACGCCATGATGACTACCACGAACACACCGGAAATCGTTAACCATAAAGGATGCTTATAATCACCCACGATGTTTTTCTTATATGCGGCAATTAGCAATGTTCCAAGGGCAATTGGTAAAATGAGCCCATTTATGGCGCCGACTATAAGCAGTACTTTAACCGGTTGACCAATTAATAAAAAGCAAATGGTCGAAACGACAATAAAACCAATGATTATCCAGTTCGCCTTCTTATTTATTTTTTCGCTGAATGTTCTGATAAATGAAACGGAAGTATATGCAGCTCCGACTACTGACGTGATTGCGGCAGCCCACATGACGACACCAAAGATTTTATATCCTACATTACCAGCTGCGAGTTGAAAAACGGATGCTGCAGGGTTATCCGAATCAATTTGTAAACCTTTCGATACAACACCCAATACTGCTAGAAATAACGCAATACGCATGACAGTAGTGATCAATATCCCCACTATCGAACTCTTTGTGACCTCAGGTAATGCTCCCACACCTTTCACGCCTGCATCCAAGAGACGGTGTCCCCCTGCAAATGTAATATAGCCACCTACAGAACCACCTACTAACGTTACGATTGCGATAATATCGATTTTATCAGGTGCAAAGGTCCTCACTACCGCTTCCCCGACTGGAGGAGAGGTTGTCCAAGCAACGTAAATCATCAAACAAATCATGAAAAATCCGGCAATTTGCGTAAAACGGTCCATCGCTTTTCCTGCTTCTTTCACTACAAAGATCAGTACGGCAATGACTGCACTTATTGCTGCTCCGGCAGTTGGAGATATCCCCGTCATCGCATTTAGACCTAATCCTGCTCCTGCAATATTTCCAATATTAAATGCCAGCCCGCCCATAACGATCAGTGCTGCCAGTACATAGCCCAACCCTGGAAGGACCATGTTTGCAATTTCTTGCCCCCGTTTTTCGGATACAGCAATAATGCGCCATACATTTGTTTGGGCAAATATATCAAGAATGACCGAAATAAGAATAACGAATCCGAAACTTGCCGCAAGACTTTGGGTATAAACGGTTGTTTGCATTAAAAAACCTGGTCCTATTGCCGACGTTGCCATTAGGAATGCTGCACCTAACAATAAAGTGCGGTTTATTTTTGGCTTAGTCGGATTCATTTTCTGTGCTGTTGTATTTTTAATTGGCTCCAATGGAATCTACCTCCTGATGGTTTTGATTTTTCAAGAAAAGGACTTGACTGTTATTTCAGATAATTGCAAGGATTCTTTAACATGCCGAGCAAAGGATAAAGCATGCGCCCCGTCCCCATGAATACAAATGGTATCTGCTTTTAAAGCCACATCTGAGCCTTGTTGAGACAGAACCTTCCCTTCCTTCACCATGCGAATGACTTGCGCAACGGCATCATCATCGTTTTCGATCAATGCGTCCTTTTCCAATCGGGAAGTCAATGAACCATCATGTTGGTAGGTACGATCGGCAAATACTTCACTCCCGGTTTGCAATCCGATAGCCTGTCCGGCACGTATTAATTCACTGCCTGACAAACCAAATAAGATAAGCTCGGGATTCACTTTATATACCGCTTCGGCAATGGCCATGGATAAATCTTTGTTCTTTGCGGCCATATTGTACAAAGCCCCATGCGGTTTCACATGCTGCATACTTCCGCCTTCGGATTGCAGAAAGCCATTTAATGCACCAATTTGATAGACGACAATATCATAAGCTTCCTGTGGTGAAATATTCATATTGCGCCTGCCAAATCCTATTAAATCCTGTAAACCTGGGTGGGCTCCGATTTTGACATCTTTCCCTAAAGCAAGCTGAACCGTTTTTCTCATGACTGTCGGATCACCAGCGTGGAATCCACAAGCTACATTGACAGATGTTACATAATCCAAAATCTCTTGATCATTACCAATACGGTAAGCGCCAAAGCTTTCTCCTAAATCACAATTCAAATCAACCGTGTTCATACGACCCTCTCCTTTATTAACGGAAATTTCAGTAATTAATCCATATGAATATGTAGGTACTCTTTCATTCACTTAAAACTATATGTTCCGAAATTCGGAATTAGAGTTTCGCATTTCGGAATATTCTCATTCTACCATATTCTAATTATTTCGACAACAATTTGTCAGATAACCTAACATTAAGTTGGATTCAGGATCAGCTCTTAATAAATATTAAGCAATAATAAAAAAAAGCCGTTGTTTCCTTTGGAAGGAAGCAACAGCCATGATTAGGGCATTAAAGGTTGGAGCATACTATGACATTCAATTATTGAATCGATTAATAGAAAACAATGAAATATCTTCCTTGCTAGTACCGGAGATAATCAAGTCACTCAAAATTTCACCCATGACACTGCTGAATTTAAAACCGTGTCCAGAGAAACCTGCTGCTATAGCAATGTTTGGATAATAAGGATGTTTATCCACTATAAAATGCTCATCAGGGGTCATGGTGTAGATGCAAGTTTTCCCATATTTCATTTTTTGATCAGCCGGCATATATTTCCGTAAAAACTTCACCAAATCACCCTCATCATCATCCAATTCACCAAACCCTTCAATACAGCCATCAGGATTTATACGGTTTCCTCCATCATGTCTCCCTATTTTCAATCCAGAACCATTTATACTAGGAAAGCCATAGTATGTACCAACTGAAGTATCAAAAGAAAAAGCCGAAAAAACATTATGATTATATAATTTTTCATTTGCATGAAACCAAGCAAATGTTTTTCTAATGGGTTCTAGCGGCAGATTTAAATCTAACATCGCCAGTATTTTCGGGGCCCATGCCCCAACTGCAACCACTAAAGATTCTGAGTGGAATGTCTGTTCATCCGTTTTAACCGTGACCCCATCGCCATGAACAACTATCTTCCTTACTTCACTGTTTACAATGATGTCGGCACCATTAGATTTCGCAAGTTGTTGATACGCTTTTATGCACTCTTCACTTTTCAACACGCCCGAAGTCGATTCATAGCACCCAATGTAATCTTCTGGCAGTGTTATACCAGGCCATCTATCATGAATTTCATGTGAATCCAAGATTTCCATAGGTAAACCATATTCCGTTGACCCCGCTTTCACTTGTTTAATGAAAGTGGAATTTTCGCTTCCAGCATTCAGGACCCCCGTTGGAAGAAATAATTGTTCCCCCGAATTTCTTTCCAATTCACCCCATAGCTTTTGGGCTTTAAGTGCCAACGATACATACTCCCTCCCTTCACCATAAGCATGTCTAATAATTCTTGTTTCCCCATGATGGCTGCCCTTATTATGAGGAGGAGCAAAGGAATCCAATAATAATACTTTTAGTCCTTTTTTTGAAAGATAATAACCTGAAGACATTCCCATAGATCCAGCTCCAATTACAATTACATCATAGTGCATCTTACATCCCTCCTCTTTTAAATATAAACCTTCATTTTTAAAAAAAGAAAGCCACTTTACCTTATAAAATAAATTAAAACAGCTTCCACATGGTTTTTAGAACTCTATTTCCCCGATTTTCATTTCAACGAGCTTCACTATTTCTCCTTCATGAATTTGCCTATAAACCGCTTCAATGTCAGGATGGAAAAATCGATCTTCTTCAACCATCGGGACTTCGCTCCGAACTAAATGATATACCCCCTCCGTAACCGGTGACGGCTTCAATGGCAGATGAAAATCCATTGCTTGCGTTGCAGTCATCAGTTCAATGGCTAAAATATATTCAAGTTTCTTCGAAATCCGATAGGCTTTCTTCGAAGCGAAATAGGCAAAACTTATCACGTCTTCTTGATTTGCGCATGTAGGGATATTATCTATAGTGGCTGGATGCGAGAGCACCCTGATTTCATTCAATAGCCCTGCAGCTGTATATTGTGGAATCATGTAGCCACTATTTAAACCTGGATTAACCACTAAGAAATTAGGTAATTCACTAAGGTGATGGTTTACAAGCCGATCTATTCTGCGTTCTGTTATTTTTGCTAAGTTTGCTAGCGCTATGGAAATCATATCCGCGTATATCCCAACAAATGAACCATCAAAATTTCCGGCCATTAGTGCCATTCCATCTTCCTCTTCCGGAAAAATCAGAGGATTGTCACTTACGGAGTCCATTTCATTCTCGATCGAAACAGCAGCGTCTTTCAATACTCTTTTTATGGCTCCATGGACTTGTGGAATGCATCGTAAGCTAAGTGCATCTTGTAATCTATGATCCTTGTATGTATCAATGATTTGGCTGCATTCAAGAATCCTTGTTACATTTCTGGCTGTCTTTGCCTGTTCCTCATGTTTTTTCAATGCATGGGGACGGGGATCAAATGCTTTTATTGTACCTTTCAGCACTTCTAAGGACATAGCTCCCGTAATGTCCGCGGTTTTCGCTGCTTGCATGCTATTGTATAAAGCCAGAATGGCCATCGCAGTGACGGAAGGAGTTCCGCTTATAAGAGCCAGTCCTTCTTTACACCCAAGCGTAACTGGCTTCAATCCAGATAGCGCTAATGCATCCTTTCCCGGAATAAGCTCATCGTTGTACCATGCCCGCCCCTCCCCGATCACCAATAAGGACATGTGTGCTTCAGGAGACAGATACCCCACGGACCCCTCACCTGGAACATAGGGAAGTATATCGTGATTTAACAGTGAAGCGATCAGCTTCAAAACTTGTAAACGGACTCCTGAATAACCCTGGCCTAAATTCACGAGGATCATCAATTGAATGGCTCTTACGACTTCTTTTTCAAGAGTTTCCCCTACTGAAACAGCATGTGAACGAACAATATTCCGTTGAAGGGTTTCTGCGTCCTGTGGAGAAATCACTTCAGTCATATTACTGCCGAAACCAGTCGTAACACCGTAAATCAATCTATTATCATCTAAAAACTTTTCTATTAAGCTTCGTGATTTATTTACCCTTTCACAATATGTCTCAGTGAAAGTAACTTTTGCACCATATCTTGCAACCGCAATTACCTCTTGGATCGAGATGGCACCATCCCCTAGTGCCACCTCTTTAATATCCATAGGATGTAAACAATCCGTAGTTGTCATCCTTACACCTCTCCTCTCATATGACTCATCAAGAAGGAGAAAAAAAGTTCTGTTCCTTCTCATTTATTTGCTTGAAAATTAATCTTATGTTATTTTTTCATTTTTTGTAAAGGGAATATCGGTTTCCATCGGAGGGTGCCCCGCTTCAAGTAAAGGATTACTGGCATCATTAAGTGAAAGCGATTTTGTCTCAGGTGCCCAAGCGATCGATACGATTAAGCCGACCAGCAGAATGGCAGCCATTCCTGCCATTGAGGCACTTAATCCAAATGAACTTAAAGATACAGGCAGCAGAAATGTTCCAATCGCAGAACCAATTCGACTAATTGCCGTAACCATACCTATTCCCGATCCACGAATCTCAGTTGGAAAAAGCTCTGCTGGGTATACTAATGTAAGGTTCGAAGCTGCTGACATGAAAAAAGTAAAGATTAAAAAGGCTATCAGCATTAAGAATTGAGAACTATTGTGTAAGAAGCTGAGTGAAAACAATGAAACTGTAAGGATTGTAAATGCCCCGATGGTAAATCCTCTACGAGAAAACTTTGCAAGCAACCAAAGACCAACAATTGCCCCAACAAGCAAGAATAGATTCAGCATCGTATCAGCAAAGAAGTTTTGTTCAAAACCCATTGTACTTAGTATGGACGGCAGGAAAGTGTAAATAGCAAAGTACGGAATAACAAGAGTTAATTTGAATATTCCACCAAAAGCCAAGCGCTTACGAAGCTTTTTACTGAAAAGTCCACGAAATCCTAAAGTCTTTTGGCTTTCAGTGCCAGTCGTCGTTTCTCCCATTTCAACGTTCGGTCCAAGGTGTTCTTTTACAATTTGGCGAGCTTCTTCGACACGCCCCATGCTGACAAGCCATCTTGGTGATTCAGGCGTTCCTATTCTTAAGATTAAAACCACAACAGCTGGAATGGAAGCACTGACAAGCATCCAACGCCATGAGTCTGAACCACCCTGTCCCAGGTAATGACCAACAAAGTTTGATGCTACATATCCAAGCGTCCATACTACATTTATGGATGCGAGGAGCGAGGAGCGATACTTTTTTGGTGAAAACTCGGCGAGTAAAGTAGTACCGACAGCGTAATCTCCTCCAAGTCCAAAACCGATTAGCAACCGTAAAATAAAAAGCTCTTCTGGACTGCTAACAAAAAATTGTAAAATAGTAGCTACCGTAATAAGTAAAAAGTTTACGAGAAAGATTTTCTGTCTGCCTATACGATCGGAAAGTCTACCAAGTATTAAAGATCCCGCAAACAGACCGATTAATGCAGAACTGCCGATCAGCCCTGTCCACATCGCATTCATATTCATTTGAGGCCCGAATACTGTAAGGGCCATCGCGATGATCCCAAGGGAATAGCCATCACAGAAGCTTGAACCGAATGTTAGTCCAGCAATTCGAAAATGAAACTTTTTAAATGGGGCATCGTCTATAGTGTATTTTTGTTCGTTCAAAGAATCCCCTCCATTTTTTGATTTATCAGATTTATGAATCAAAAAAATTTTACTGAAGTACTCCGGTATTGACCCTGTAGTAAAAAGACTTAAAAGTTTGATATTTTACTGACCTTACGAAACAAGGGATGTACACCTGCATGCATGTTAGAAATATTGCACTTACAGGTAGTTTTCATTTTATGGTTAAGACTAGTACTAATTCGGCAAAGAATATTATGAAATAGTAATCTTTTTATAATTTATTTCAAACGATTCTAACTTTTAATTTCTATTTAATTATGAAAATATAGTTTTAGGTTTCGATCAATTGTTTATCATTGAAATAAATGACTTCACTAAGGATTTTACAGCCCTCTATTACCGCAAATTTTTCCCTAGCTTCCTTTTCTGTAGTAAACTCAAACATTTTTATGCCATTTTTCGAATGGATGGTGATTACCCACATAAAATTCCCTCCACATGGAGATTCATTTCCACATTTTCCTTAAAACACTTTCATTTAACTCCACTGTAAAGCAGTAAAGTGTTGAACGCTGCCAATGGGTAGGATGATGAACCACCATCCTACTATTCAACACCATTACATGTGATAAATACTACTTCTAAAAGCCCAATTCACCTGCTGAAATGGGTAGACATTGACTGAAGATCAAGGCCTTATCTTTTTTAGTGATTCTTAAAGGCCATTCAGGCTTTAGTAATCACTCTTCACAAATGGCGTTAAAGAGGGTTTTTACTCGACAAATTCATGCTCACGGCCTTTATTATCCTTTGGAACCGCATGGGCTCTCATAAAAGTAGGAACTTGATCAATCGGATGCTCCTCTTGTAAACTTCTTCTGAAAGTGAAATACATAATCCGTAATCAATATACATCCATTTATGCCTTATCTTAGCTAACCATATTATTGGTGGTTTCCGATGAGTTACCTTGTTTGCCAGGCTTCACGAAAACCATGGCTATCATGCCAATCGTGACGGCTATTGATGCTGCAATAAACATGGCATTATATCCATATATGGCGACAAGACTTCCTGTCAAGGTAGGGGCAATAATGGTAGCTAGATTGGCAATGAAATGAGTTACCCCGCCAAATGTTCCAGCTTTATTCGGTTCTGTATCCAGAACCACGATCCAATAAATGGAATTAGGTAAATAATTAAAGGCATTTCCTATACACATTAAAGTAAGTACCGCCGCCGCACTCTCGACAGTCGGAATCAACATAAAACATACAGCTGTACAAAATAAGGAGACTACTGTGAACCAAGATCTGGCAATACGTAAATTCCCTGTTTTCCTGCGTAATATATCCGAGATTTTACCACCTAATAATCCAGTGATAATAGCTCCTATCCAGGGAATCATACCAATATATGAAAGAGAAGAAAGTGAATAATTAAATTCATCTTGCAGATATTTTGGGGTCCATGTAAGTAATAAAATATTTACATATAAAAAGGCAAAATATCCAATTGCATTAAATACTAACGTAGGGTTTTTAAAAAAATGGTACCATGGTACATTTATTTGTTCGTCTAATTTCGTCTCACCTTTTATTAAAATATCTGCTCTTCGAATTTCTTCTAGTTCGGTTTTCGAGACTCTTGGATGATCTTCAGGTAAGTTTGTAAATACTTTGTTCCAGATTGCTACCCAAATAAAGCCTAATATACCGAGAATAACAAATGTTACTTTCCAGTTAGTGAATGTTAGAAGACCTACTACGATGGGTGCAGTAATTAATGCTCCAATTGGCGTTCCAACTAATCCAAGTGCTACAGCAAACCCTTTTTCTTTAGGAGATACCCAGTTTGCCATCGTTCGGTTCATCGTTGATAAGGTAGGTCCTTCAGCTAAACCAAATAAAACACGAAACACCGCAAATCCTGCCAAGGCAGAGCCTCCAAATAATGCTGCACCTATGTGACCTGCGAATATTGTCCCAATTTCAAAAAAAGACCATGTAGTTCCGGCAATGATCCACATGAATTTAGGACCTTTCTTATCTGCTAAAGCACCACCAAATAGTGCACCGAATATATATCCATATCCAAAATACCCCAGGATCGCTCCCCAACTTACTGGATCTAAATTGAACTCCTTGATTATTTCAGCTTGGGCATATGAAAGTGCACCTCTATCAATATAATTTATGATTGTAATAACAATAATCATAAAAATGATAAAATAACGATAGTTATTTCTCAACATGTAATCACTCCTTGATGTTTGATAGAGAGCAGCAATACTGACTGATTTTAAACTTAAAAACAGTAATCTTAAAACCCTAAATTTAGTCTGCATTATGCAGCCTGTAATAGATTGTAGCCATGAATACCCTGGTCTTGACTGTTTCGCCCCCATAGAGAAGTTCGGATCAAGACAGAAAAACCTGACAATCGGATACTTGCCAAATTCTAGTAAAATATTAAAAAAACCATTAGCAGGCATTCCACCATGGGTAGAAGCATGTATCCCAGTGCAGCTGAAATATCAGATACATCTCTTGCTATGGCAACTCGGAATATTGTTAGATCATTTTGTACGTATCAAAGCCTTTTTACATCCGCCCAAATTCCAGCGGATGTAAAGAGGCTCCTGATACATAGATTGAAGTTCATTAAATGGGCGTTTCATGAGAGATCCGGTCAACCTAATGATGGGTCGACGGGTATAGCCTCTCTTCTTTTAGTGAATTTTATAGACCAGTCAGGCTTTTGGAATCTGTCTTCACTTTATCATTCACAACTTGCACACCATTTTTCCATACAGACTTAACGTGATTGACCCCAAATAGATATTGCAACTCCTGATAGTTTTCAACATTCCATAAAACGACATCCGCTTGTTTTCCGACTTCAAGGGATCCGACCCTTTCTTGCCTGTTGATTGCACAAGCAGCATTGTATGTCGCCGCCGTCAGAGCTTCTGCAGGGGTAAGCCGCATCGAAATGCATGCCAGATTCATGACTAGAGGCATGGATGTCGTCGGTGAAGATCCGGGATTGCAATCGGTCGAAATGGCAACAGCCACACCTTCATCAACAATCCGTCGTCCAGGGGCCGCTTCTTCTCGTAAATACAAGGCGGTGGCTGGAAGCAAGCAGGCAATGGTGCCTGACTTCGCCATAGCAGTAATCCCCTCATCGGAAGCTTTTAACAAATGCTCAGCTGAAATGGCTCCAATCTTCGCAGCTAATTCAGCTCCACCGTATGGCTCAATTTCATCAGCATGAATTTTAGGGATCAAGCCGTACTTTTTCCCCGCCTTTAAAATCCGCTCTGATTGTTCAGGGGTAAAAACCCCCTTTTCACAAAAGACATCATTGAATTCTGCAAGCTTTTCTTCAGAGACGATCGGAAGCATATCATTAATCAGATGATCGACAAATTCATCCTCGCGGCCTTTATAATCCTTTGGAACCGCATGGGCTCCCATAAAAGTAGGAACTAGATCAATCGGATGCTCTTCCTGTAGCTTCTTCATTACCCGCAACTGCTTTAATTCGGTTTCCAAATTCATTCCATAGCCGCTTTTACCTTCTACTGTAGTCACGCCATGAGCGAGAAACGAATCAAGCCGTCGCATGGTTTGCTCCATCAATTCTTCTTCACTTGCTTCCCTTGTCATGCGGGTGGTAGCATGAATGCCCCCACCTGCGTTCATAATGTCCATATATGTTGCGCCTTCAAGACGCATTTCAAATTCACGTTCCCGACTCCCGCCATATACAACATGCGTATGTGGATCAACTAACCCAGGTGTCACCAAATGGCCAGTTGCATCAAAGACTTCAGCTTCATGCTTTCTATCTGCATAGATTTCTTCCAATTCTTTGGTCGTACCGATCGCTTGGATCAAACCAGATTCCATCCACATACTTCCATCTTTGATCAACCCAAGCTCTGACATTGCCTCTTTGGAACGAGGACCTTTCCTATCAGAGGTAAGGGTTGCAAGTTGAGCCGCATGTTTTATCCAAATTGGTTTTGTCATTATTTATCAATTCCTTTATCAAGCATCGGGATATTAATACCTCTTTCACGGGCTGTTTCCTCTGCCAGTTCATATCCTGCGTCAACATGACGCACTACACCCATCCCAGGGTCCGTTGTCAACACTCGCTCAATCCTGGCTGCTGCTTCTTTTGTACCGTCTGCCACAATTACAACGCCTGCATGCATGGAGTAACCCATTCCTACGCCGCCGCCATGATGTACGGAAACCCAGGTTGCACCGCCCACAGCATTCACCATTGCATTTAAGATCGGCCAGTCAGCCACTACATCGGAACCATCCTTCATGGCTTCCGTCTCACGATTCGGCGAAGCGACAGAGCCAGAATCCAAATGGTCACGACCAATTACGATTGGGGCCTTCAATTCACCGCTTGCAACCATATCATTGAGGATTTTACCAAAACGGGCGCGCTCCCCATAACCAAGCCAGCATATGCGGGAAGGCAGACCTTGGAACTGAATTTTTTCTTGAGCCATTCTAATCCAGTTACATAAATGTTCATTATCAGCGAATTCGCGTAAAATGGCTTGGTCTGTTTTATAAATATCTTCTGGATCACCAGATAAAGCCACCCAGCGGAATGGACCTTTACCTTCACAGAATTGTGGACGGATATAAGCTGGAACGAAGCCCGGGAAGTCAAAAGCATTCTCTACCCCTTCATCTTTCGCAACTTGACGGATATTGTTGCCATAATCAAACGTCACGGCTCCTTTTTCCATCATTTCAAGCATCGCTCTTACATGTTTGGCCATTGAAGCTTTAGAGAGTTTAATATACTCTTCTGGGTTTGCATTTCGTAATTCTGCAGCCTCCACCATTGACAAGCCTGAAGGAGTATATCCATTTAGCGGATCATGGGCCGAAGTCTGATCCGTCAAGACATCAGGAATGAAGTTCCTTGCGATCATTTCCGGTAGAATATCTGAAGCATTCCCAATCAAACCAATCGATAATGCTTTCCCTGCAAGTTTAGCTTCATTGGCTAAACGAATGGCCTCATCCAATGAATCCGTTTTCACATCGGTATAACGAGTCTCAATCCTCCTGTCAATTCTTGTCTCATCTACATCGATCCCGATACAGACACCACCGTTCATCGTAACTGCTAGCGGCTGTGCCCCTCCCATTCCGCCTAAACCTGCCGTTAGAGTAATGGTGCCTTTTAACGAGTTATTGAAATGTTGTTTTGCAAGCTCGGCAAAGGTCTCGTATGTACCTTGTACGATCCCTTGAGATCCGATATATATCCAGCTGCCTGCTGTCATCTGCCCATACATCATCAATCCCTTTTTATCAAGTTCATGGAATGTTTCCCAGTTCGCGTATGCAGGGACGATATTTGAATTTGCAAGCAGGACACGTGGTGCATCCGAATGCGTTTTAAATATGGCCACCGGTTTCCCTGATTGGACAAGTAAAGTTTCATCTTCTTCAAGCTCTTTTAGTGATTTGACGATTGCATCAAAGCATTCCCAGTTACGAGCTGCTTTCCCAATTCCTCCGTATACCACCAAATCTTCTGGACGTTCGGCAACTTCAGGATCCAAATTATTCATAAGCATTCTAAGCACTGCTTCTTGTTGCCATCCTTTAGTATGCAATTCTGTTCCAGTATAACGGATAACCTTGTTTGTAATCGTGTTCATTTTCATTTCCCCCTTGTTTTTGTTATATATTCATTCTATAAGAAAAATTCAGAATAATTAATTATAGTTTGGTGATTATTTTATAATTTATTTCAAGTTTTTGTAGTTAACTTTATTTTTTTATGAATAATTTCAATGATTACATTGTAATGAAATAAATAAAAAAGGACGACTCATTTATTGAATCGTCCTTTTTTATAATCCAGACCGATATGCTGATGGTGTACAACCTTCAAGCAGTTTGAATTTGGCATTGAAATAAGTTTGATGTGAATAGCCGGCTAATTGTGAAATTTCCTCCAATGATAAATCCGATTCCTTTAATAAACGTTTAGCTTCCCTAATTCGAACTTGATGCAGAGTATTTCGAAAAGACTCGCCGGATTCAGCCGCAAAACGACGGCTGAGTGTGCTTTTATTGATACGCAGAGTATCTGCACAACTCGCTAGATTCCACTGGGCGTCCCAATAGTTGGACTCGATCAGCTCCCTTGCTTTTTCGCTAAGTGTGCGTGCCCCTTCCTGTAATTGTCCATGATCCTGCAGAAGCATATGGGTGGTGAACGCATGCAGCTCTTTTACTATTTGATGGATGACAGGTTTATGTACAATTTGCTGAAATACATCATAGTATATTGCTTCTAGAGAAGCATTTTGCAAGTCGTATGATTTCATATGCCTACGAATTTGTGCGAGAACGCTTGTAAGGCGGATACGAACGATTTCCGGGTCGGGGTATGGTCGTTCAAAAGTAAGGAATTCACGCTCAATCCAGTTCCTGATGGCTTTCGCATCCCGCCTTTCGAGCATTTCTATCCAAAGTCTTTGTTCAAGAGGAGTGAGGAATGGGTCCATCTCTTGAGGCGAAGTCTGTTGACTTTCGGCTAAAATGATATCATATCCATCGAAAAAGATTTGTCTCGTAAATTCACGTGTCTGCTGATACATCCTTTTTAAAGACTCATCTGAAGTTGCCGCTTTTATTATGATGGCAAGTGGCTCATCCATTCTTTCTTTCCAGTGAGCAAGGAACGCTTGGTACTCTTCCTTATATACCTCATTTTCCTTCGTTTCCTGGACACATAAAATAAAATCCGATAAAGCGAAGATTTGATTCTTCCCAGTAAAAGAATATCGTTGCAGTTCATCATAAACTAAAGGAAGGGTCCTGTTATCAGGTGTCAAAAAAGCGACCATGGTTATTCGACTTTCATGCCTCCGGTCTGTCAAGAAGAAATCCGGATATCCAATATCCAGAGCATTCCCATCATCCATGGTGTTTGTCGAAAGAAGACCAGGACCATTTCTCAATTGAAAACGCAATTGTTGGATATGTTTTACCAAATCCGCCGAAGAAAAGGGACGGAATAAAACATCTTCAGCACGAAAGCGTAAGGCTCGATAAGCCGTTTGAAAGATTCGCTCAGATGAAATGCCTAACCATCGAATTCCCCTCCGCTTTAACGAAACACCCATCACCTCACTTTCATCCGTCCAAATATCCATATCCAAAATAACGAATTCCGGTTGCTGATTGCGCAAGCCCTTTTCAAATTCTTCAATCGTTTTCCATAAGATCAGTCTAACTCCCGTTAGGTGGGACTCCACAATCCAACGAATTCCTTGAGCCTCAATTTCATCTTTCGCCACCAAATGAATTTCCACATCATCACCTCATTTCTGCTGTTATTCCTTTAATGAATAAATATGAAGTCAGTACTTGAAAAGAAAAGAACCCCCTTGTCTTTTCGAAAGCACTTGTATCTCATCTCCATTCTAATCCCGTCGAAAACTACAAACAAGTCTTATTGGGCAGAACCTTCAATTTAGATTGAATTATGGCATGCTCAACCGGTATTTCCATCCCATATATATGTATTTCCTATATGAAAATATAAAAAGAAACATCATGGAAACCTTATGATTTCCAATGATGTTTCTTTTTTAGTCACTTTTCAATAATACATTTAGAACCTTTATAATTGATTAATATTGACTTCAACTTCTTTTACGATATTTTCATCTGAAGCACTTGTCAATTTTAATGATAATAGGGTGATGACTCCCATCACAAGTAATCCGGATAAAATAAACATCCCTTGAGTAAATGCTACAGTTCCGAGAATCATCGGTCCTACAAAACCGCCTAAAGCCGCAAATGAATTGACTATGGCTATTCCAACTGGCGCAGTGGACTCAGTGAAGAAAAATGTCATATAGGCAAAGAAACATCCACTGAACCCGTATAACCCTATAGATGTAATCGTTAACATCAGCACCATCATAAAGACACTATCTGAAAAGCCGCACCCGATAAACCCGACAACTGCAATCATAAGGCAAACGAGCAAGTGTGATTTATGTTCATTGGTCCGATCTGAATTCCAGCCTACAAACATAATAGCAGGTATACCGACTAAGGATGGAATCATCGCTAACCAGCCAATTTCTAGATTGGTTGTCGCATTTTCCGATAAAGATTTTATGATGGTTGGCATCCAGAATGACAATCCATAGATAGATGTGTACCCTGCGAAATAAAAAAGAGCCAACTTCCAGATTTTCGAATCTTTCAGCATATCAAGCTTAGTAACTTTATTTATATTCGAGCTAACTTTTCTTTCCGCACTCAATTCCCCTTCTAGCCAATCACTTTCTTCCTTAGATAACCATTTAGCGCTGGTCGGTCTATTAGTTAAATAGAAAACAACAACAATTCCAATAATAATGGCCGGAATTCCTTCAAGGATGAACATCCATCTCCATCCTGCCATACCCAACCAGGAAATATTGTCAAGAATCCATGTCGATGCAGGCGCACCAATCAATCCCCCAATCGGTAGGGCTAAAAGCAAAACCGCTGTGGCCCTTCCTCTTTCGCGGGCCCTGAACCAATAAGTTAAATACAAAATTATCCCAGGGAAAAAACCAGCTTCGGCGACACCTAATAAAAAACGGAGAATATATAAATGCATCGTTGTTTGCGCAAAACCTGTCAATATTACCACGAGTCCCCACGAAATCATTATACGGGCAATCCATATCCGAGCTCCCACCTTATGCATGATCATGTTGCTTGGAACTTCAAAGAAGAAATAACCTATAAAAAAAATGCCAGAAAGCAATCCAAAAACTTCAGCGGATAAGGTTAATTCTGCATTCATTTGTAAAGCAGCATAGCCTAAATTGACCCTGTCCAAGTAAGCAATGATATAAAGGAGCAAGATAAATGGAAGAACCCGTTTCATCGTTTTACTGATCGTTCTTTTCCCTATTTCACCACTGGAATGATTCATGATTATTTCCTCCCTTTTCATGCTACTATTTCCCAAAAAATAATCCGTTTACCGCACATCTCTTTTCCTTCTTCCCGACACTCTGGTTCATTCCTAGGACCATCAATTTATCTGATACCCCTCCTCCATTTACATATACTGAATCCTCATGGCTATAGAGAGAGACAGTAACCAATTGTATAGGAATCTTCAGAAAAATCTAATCAACCTTTTCAACTAATTCTTCTACTTGAAAAACCTCCTATTTAAACTGAATGAACCTCCCCCATACTTGATTCCAAAACTTTGTAAGCGCTTTCTTAATTTGCGAAATCCAATTAAGAAAGCGTTGTGATTATTGATGATCTACGTTAGATTAAATAGACCACCAATCATTTAACTAGACTGTAGTCTGATATTAAACTACACAGGAATATTCTGTCAATTATCATTTGGAGGTTTTTTATGATTGAACCCAGAAAGAAACAGCTTAGGGGAGAAAAGACTCGTGAAAAAATTTTAAAAATATCTTTAAAGCTATTTAGCGAAAAAGGTTATGATAAAGTTACCGTTGACGAGATCGTGAAAAAAAGCGGCACATCAAAAGGGTCATTTTACCAACACTTTTCAGCGAAATCGGACATTTTTTTAGTAAGATTCAAAGAAGTCGATGATTACTATCGCGAAGTCTTCCGTTCGTTCCCAGTCGATATGGACGCTACAGAGAAATTGTTTATTTTCATACGCAAATTGATGCGTTTTCTGGAAGAAGAAATGGGCAAAGATTTAATGAAAGTGATTTACAGTTCTGCTTTAGATTCAAAAGAACATACTTACTTTTTGAATTCAAATCGCTCACTCTTCCAAATTATTCTTTCATTAGTTGAAGAGGCGAAAGAACAAAACGACATTGGCACTGACCAATCAGTTAACGAAATTTCACAGCTTATCACCCAAAGCCTGATGGGAATTATCTATCATTGGGGATTAAACAACTTAGAACAAAGCTTGGAATCGCTATCCATACCGCTAACCAAAACAATCATTAATGGGCTGAAAACGAAGAACTAATACATAAATCAAAAGATTCATTTTCAATCACACCGAATGGTCAGGGTAACTCCATTAATCTATAAGTTCATACATTTGCATTATTTCAATTGATTGTCAGACATATTAAACGAGGAGTCGAAAGCCAGATATCATGAAACAATTTTTCTTTATCATCCTATATGCACTATTATTTGGATTATCACTGCAGGCTTTTAATTTCAAGCTTGACCACCCTATTGCAGAAGATATCAGCCGTCTGATGCCAGTTAAAATGAAAGCGATTAAGGCAGAAGATAGTGAAAAAGCAATCAAAATGGTCGTTTTGGATGCCGAAAAAAACGATGATCCCATTTCCATTGCCGGAATGCAGCATAGCCAAGGAGGTCAGACATTATATCCAAATGGGATCCTGCTCGATATGAAGCACTATGATAAAATACTTGATTTGGATGTAAAAGAAAAACGCATCACGGTCCAAAGCGGAGCAACCTGGGCTGCTCTCCAGGAATATATCAACCCATATGGACTTGCACTGAAGGTCAGTCAATCTCAAAACATTTTTACCATTGGCGGTTCTTTGAGCGTAAATGTCCATGGCCGCGATATCCGTCATCATGCCTTGATAGAAACCGTTGAATCTTTTAGGTTGCTTAATCCAAAAGGACAAATCCTTACAGTGAGCCGCGAAGAAAATTCAGAGCTCTTCCATTCGGTTATTGGCGGATATGGTTTGTTTGGAGTAATACTCGATGTAACATTCCACCTTACCGATGACGAACTTTATAAAATTAAAACCAAATCACTCCATTATAATGAATATACTTCGTACTTTAAAAGAGAAGTTCTTCAAAAAGATGATGTTAAAATGCATCTTGCAAGAATATCTGTGGCTCCTGGCTCCTATTTGGATGAAATGTATGTAACGGATTATTATAGAGCAAATGACCAAACACAGCTATCTAACTACAATACTCTCAAACGGGAAACGATCATTGCTGTGCCTAAATTCTTTCTTGGTCTCTCACGTTATAATGACTGGGGTAAAGAAAGGTTTTGGGAAACTCAAAAAACCTACACGGCCAATATTGATGGTAACTTGGTTTCGAGGAATAATGTGATGCGGTCGGACTCAGCCTTTATGGATTACAGCAACCCAACCAAAACTGAAGTGCTGCAAGAATACTTCGTTCCGATTGATCAATTTGCTGATTATATCGATGATTTAAGAAAAACCTTATCTGATGAAAAAGATTTTAACTTATTAAATATTACAATTCGTTATGTGGAGCATAATGATGAATCACTCATGTCCTATGCCAAGGATGATATGTTCGCTCTTGTAATGCTCATCAATCAAGGGACAGATAACGAAAGTAAGGCAAATACGGAAAGGGTCATCCGAAACATGATAGATGTGACGCTTGACCATAACGGCAGCTACTATTTGCCCTATTATGGGTATCCAACCAAGACACAATTATTTGAAGCGTATCCGCGTACTGAGGAATTCTTTCAATTAAAGAAGAAATATGATCCTGATAATCGCTTCATGAATCTTTTCTATGAGGAGTATCATCCATGAATTATAAACGTTTCGTTTTTTACCAAGGCACTGTTGGAATGGCCGCCAGCATGATTTTCCCTTTTTATATTTTGCTAATCAAAAATGTAGGCACCAGTTATACGCAATTCGGTTGGGCATATGGAATATTCTCACTGACTGCAGCACTTAGCTATCCTTTAATCGGAAAATTCACTGACAAAGCCGGTGACAAAGCATTTCTCCTTGTCTATTCATGGGGGATGGCACTAATCCTTCTTGCCTTTCCTCTAGCATATGAAATTTGGCATGTCTATCTCCTGCAAATCATTATGGGGGTACTTGGGGCAGTACAAAAAAACACAGAAAAAACAGTACTTGCAAGATATGTTACGAAGAAAACAGCGGGTGAGGAAATTGGAAACTACCATGTTTGGACATCCATCGGTGCTGCAGCTGCGGTGATTGCAACCGGATATTTAGTCGACTTTTTAACGATCGGCAGCATCTTTTACATTGCTTCCTTAATGTTTGCCTGGAGTGGATTTATTATAATGAAGATGGAGAAAAACGCTTTACTATCTAATGCAGAATAAATAACATATAAGCATTTATTACTGGTTAGCGCTAATAAATCAGTTACCCCTTTTAGTAGAAGAAGCATCTGGATTAACCTCAGCAGATGCTTCTTCTACTATGTAAAACATTTGCGGATCAAAAAACAAAAAATGGTTTTACAAAGTTATATTAAACCTGCTCCCCTTTTCTCAATTTGGATTCGTTAAATATACGAATTCTACACTTACTGCTTTAATTAGTACAATTAAAGATATCGGACCAGAGCACATATAATCCAAATACTACTTTCTTATCAACTTGGTTATTATTTTTCCGTCTAAAAAAACTAATGACATCATAATTATACCCATTCCAATCAACTGATGAATAGACAACGCTTCATGTAAAAGGAAAAAGCCTAAAATCACTCCGATGACAGGCACTATATAATTACTATATGAAGTAAATAATGCGCCTTCTTGCCGAATCAGCCTATTAAATAATGCATAAACAACACCTGCATGGAAAATGCCTAAAATCGATAAGTAGATAGATTGAGATCGTGCTAAATCCAATTTGAAAGATTGCTCAAACAAAAGGGACATGGGAATGAGCAATGCACTGGCAATCAGTAATACATTTCTCATATGAATAACGGAAGATCCCTCGTTTAATTTCTCCATGAAAATCAATGATAATCCAAAACTCATGGCAGCCAATATCAATAGGATGTTACCCTGAATACTGTTAGAATGGTCTTGGAATCCTTGTGTTGGCCAGGAAAGGAAGACAATACCTGCAAATCCGAATAGGATACTTGTAATCTCCGGCTTTGTGCTTTTTCTTTTGAAAAATGCTAGTAAAAAGAGGATGGTAAAGACGGGAACCATTCCAATCAGCACCGCTGCGAAACTGCTAGGCACCGATTTCTGGCCTTGTGCAATAAACACAAATGGTAGTACAACCTCGAAAAAAGCAATGATTATATACCATTTATAATAACTCCTAGGTACTCTTCGCTCTTCTTTTGATAAAAAAAAACTAAAAGAAGAGTAAACAGATACCGCCGATACAAGCTTTGATGGCTGACAATGTAATAACCCCAACATTTTCTATGACTAATGCAATAAAGAAGAATTGAGATCCCCATATACCACTAATCAAGAGTAACAACACATATTTATTCATTCACTTTACCTCTCTTTTCAGCAATGGATCGGCAATAGTCTTACTAATATGCTTTGATTGAATTCCACCAAAATAATTCGTGCCGATTACCCCAACAAGAATAATCATTGCACCTATAACATGATAATAATGAATCGATTCATATAAGAAAATTATCCCTGCTATAATCGTAATCAATGTCGCTAAATTACTAAAAACGCTCATTTTAGATGCTGGTAATATAGATAATGCATAGTTTGATAAAAAAGCAGTAAGCAGTGACGATATTCCCCCAAGATATACGATTGAAATGAGGAATGCACTACTTGTGAAGGGTAATAAAAAGCTACTAATAGATTGGTTAATTATATGGTTGATGACGGCCATACTATTAAAAGTCACAAAACCAAAGAACGTCATCACATAAGTTAACGTAAATAGTGAATATTGCTTCGTTACCTTCCTCGCTACCACATTATATAGAGCGGCAGCAATCGAGGATAATAAGATCAGAATCGTTCCCTTCAAACTGTGAGCCGCAAGTTGCAAGTCATTCATGACAAAGATAAAGATAACCCCCATCACAGAAAAATAAAGGGAAATTTTTTGACCTTTACCTGCGTATTCTTTCAAAAATAATGAAGCTGATAATAACGTGAAAATTGGTATGGTCGCTTGAATAATACCCGCTTCTGAAGATGAGATATATACGAGCCCAAACACTTGAAATGTAAAGAATAAAATTGGATAAAGGAAAACCAACGGAAGAATTTTCAAAGTATCGGTTGCGCTCATTTTCACTGATGTCCTCCGATACAGCTTAAAAATTATCGCGATCAAAAAAGCCATCGTAAATCGATGTGCCAATGTATCTAGCGGACTCGCTTCCATTAATGATATTTTTGTAAAAATAAATGAAAATCCAATAATAAAAGCATATAGTATCGCCGCAATATAGGCTTTTTTATGTTCTGGCATATTGAGTAAATCCTCCTTTTCAACACCCGGCCGGTAGTTAGTATCGTATTAAAAGTTCCACTACGATACAATACAAATAAAAAGCATCTGTAACGGTACAGTTTTTAGGAGGTATTCATGTTAAAATACGTAGCTTTGTGTAATGAATTTGAATCTCTCATCCAGAATGGACAGCTCAAAGCGGGCTTTAAACTCCCATCGATTCGTCAATTAAGCGAACAACATCAATGTAGTAAAAGTACAGTTTTGAAAGCTCTGCAAGAATTGGAAAAGAAGCATTTAATCTACGCAGTTCCTAAAAGTGGATATTATGTCGTTCAAAAAGAATTTGATGGTAAAAGTGAACCAACAGCGGAAATCGACTTTGTTACTTCCGCTCCCGCTTGGCATCAATTTCCGTATCATGACTTTCAACATTGCATCAACAAAGCCATCGATACCTATCAGCAAGAATTGTTTATCTATGGCACTCCAAAAGGACTACCTTCTTTAATAAAAGTAATACAAAAACAATTAGAGCAGTATCAGGTTTTCGCCAAAGAAGAACAGATTTTCATTACTTCGGGCGTGCAACAAGCACTTTCCTTATTAACGTTCATCCCTTTTCCAAATGAACGTACCGATATACTTGTTGAACAGCCTAGTTATCATCTATTTGTGGAGCAATTGAAAGCGTACAAGATTTCCGTGCTAGGAATCCAACGAACTGCAGAAGGTATTGATTTAGAGGAATTAGAGCGGATTTTTAGCCGTCAGGAAATTAAATTCTTTTATACGATGCCTCGTTTCCATAATCCGTTAGGGACTTCTTACTCTAAAAAGGACAGAGAAGAGATACTAAAACTTGCTGTAAAGTATGGTGTCTATATTGTAGAAGATGATTATTTAGCAGATTTCGAAGAGAATATGAAGGTAGACCCCATTTTTTCCGGGGATACTCATCAAATGGTCATTTATTTAAAAAGCTTCTCTAAAATAATGTTTCCAGGACTACGCATAGGTGTTGCCGTATTGCCTAAACCATTAGCCGTCAGCTTCCAACTATATAAAAGAACAGCTGATATTGATAGTTCCATGATTTCACAAGCAGCCTTGGAAATCTACATAAAAAGCGGCATGTTTGAACGCCATAGAAACAAGGTACGGCTCTCCTATTTAGGGCGTGCAAACTTGCTGTATGATGCTCTGGAAAAGTACTCTACTCCAGGCTTTAATCGCCCAGCATCCATATGTATGAACGCACATATCGTACTGCCTCATCGTTTAAATAGTGCTCGCCTCATCAAAAACTTACAAAATCAACAAGTACTGGTAGAGACTATTGGCCAAAATTATATAGATGGCTTTCACCAGGAAAAAATATTAAAACTAAACGTGTCCAATACAAATATACAAAAACTTGACCAAGGAATAGCTCTTATTTTTAAAGAATTGAATAAAAAGCAAAATTATTACTTATAAAACTTTTACATAAGGTATAATCACTTTCCACACAGGGCAATAAACAAAATATAGTGAAAATATTTTATCTTATTGTAATACTGAAAAAATATGGGCAAATGGGCACAAACAAAAAAGAGCCAATTAGAATTGGCTCTCAACAAAGTTACTCTTATCAGTACTCTTTATTTATAAAATTTCATACGATCCTCAAGTGGTTTGAATTCTTTATCACCCGGTTGAGCTGTTGGATTTCCAAATGGCATTTGCGCAATCAATTTCCAGTTACTTGGAACATCCCATTCTTTTTTCACTTCATCATCAATTAGAGGATTATAATGCTGTAAAGTTGCTCCCAATCCTTCTGCTTCAAGTGCAGTCCAAACAACTAATTGATGCATGCCTGATGTTTGTTGAGACCAGATTGGGAAGTTATCGGCATAAGTTGCAAATTGTTCTTGAAGTGATTTCACAACAGATTCATCTTCAAAGAATAATACTGACCCATATCCCGCTTTAAAGGAATCCATTTTTTGTTGAGTACCAGAGAAATCTCTATCTCCAACAGCTTTCCTTAAAGCCTGCGTCGTAATATCCCATAATTTATCATGGGCCGATCCTGTCAAAACAACAAGGCGGGAAGTTTGTGAATTAAAAGCCGATGGCGTGTGTTTTACCGCAAATTCAACAATTTCTTTAATTTTCTCATCAGATACTTGGACTTCTTTATTGATTCCATAATATGATCGTCTCTCTTTAATCGCCGTGTAAAAATCTTTTGTCATGATTCATTCCTCCAGAGCATTTTTTCTATTTCAAATGATTATTCCATTTTTTATTTCTACCTGTTTTAGTATAGGCATAAACCAATATATCATTCGCTAAAGGTTGTCAATTATTCTTTAATGAATTCCTTGGTGCTTCTTACTGTATCAATGGGACGGATCAACTTTTCGATTTGATCCCTTTTCGGTTCCAGGAACGGTGGTAAAGATAACTTTTCCCCAAGCGTTTCATACGGCTCATCCCCCATAAATCCAGGACCATCCGTGGCAAACTCGAATAATATTTGCGGCGCCACTCGTACGTAAAGCGACTCAAAAAAGTGACGATCAACATAACCGGACGTATGAAATTGGAAGCTTTCCATTCGTTTGATCCATTCTTCCAGAACGGAACGGTCTTCAACACGGAAGGCTGTATGGTGAACAGTCCCAAAACCCTGCCGTGCCTGAGGAAGGATCGAATTATGCTCGACAATCACTTGTGCACCATTCCCACCTTCCCCTACTTCAAATAGGTGAAAAGATCCTTCCTTGTCTATTTCTTTGAATAATAGAACTTTTTCCATCATTTCTTTAAAGTAATCGAAGTTGGCGATCCGAATGAAAATTGGTCCTAATCCTGTAATGGCATATTCCAGGGGAATCGGTCCTTTTTGCCAAGGAATACCCGCTGCAACCCCTTCATTGTTTTCATCTGAAATCAATTGATATTGCTGATCATCAAAATCCACAAATGAAATGATCTTTTTACCAAATTGTTCCTGAATCCCTGTATTCCTTACTTCTAAACGGTCGAACCGCTTAACCCAAAACTCCAATGCCGCATCATTCGGTACACGGAAGGATGTTTTTGAAATCTCATTAGTCCCATGCACTCCTTTAGGAATACCAGGAAAATCAAAGAATGTCATGTCAGTACCTGGACCGCCAACATCGTCGGCAAAAAACAGGTGATAGGTTTGGATATCATCTTGGTTAACAGTTTTCTTGACTAAACGCATGCCTAATATATTTGTGAAAAATTCATAGTTCTTTTCTGCACTACTTGTTATGGCCGTTACATGGTGTATACCTTTTAATCCATTCATAAATTATTCCTCCCATTAACGATTCAATTTTTAGATGTTCAGCTTGTGAATTAATCCCCTATATTTTTCCTTCAAGAAAAGTAGCTATTCATTAAAGGGGTTGGAAAAGGTTTTACATAATTTTCATTATTATCTTTAATTAATATATCTTTACTTAAGGATAATTTATCATGAATAAAATTCACTGTCAACAAATTATCTCAAATTAATATATCTCAATGTCAAAATAACTTTTTAAAAAACACTGTCAATTTTCATTTAGTTCTAAATATCTTTCGAAAGAATTATGGAAACAGAATATCCATTCTAAAGCAAATGCCATTCCGAATATGGGTTACTATCTATAGTTATAATTAGCGGCAAAGACGATCAATCACTTGTCTTGCTAAATTGAATCAGTATTACAATACGAAAGCCCCCCAGGTAAAGACAAAACCTTTACGTGAGGGCTATTTCGTTTTGGTTTCTTATTTTACATGACGCAATTCCCCTTGTTTTCCGGATGAAGAGTTAGCACCATCTTTTTCTTTCGACTTCTTAGAAGAAAGATAAACCCCAGCGAAGATAATCAGCAAGCCAATAATTACATTAGGATTAATCGCTTCTCCAAGCAGGACATACCCCCAAACCATAGCGCTTGCAGGAATAAGGTATGTAACCGTTGCGGCTAACTCTGGGCTGCCATTTTTATTGATGTAGAAATAGATCAGCTGGCCGAGCCCAGAGCCAAAGCATCCAAGACCGACTATGGAGAAAATCGTTAGCGGGTCCATCAACATCACTGGCTTAATTGGATCTGTTATTAGCATCCCGATCAAACCGATAAAGGCACCCGTGAGCAGCGTAAACGTAGTAATGACCAATATGCTGGTACTGGAAAGAAATCTTTTCGTATATTGGCCGGCAAAACCATAACAGGTGGACGCAAGCAGCATTGTCCCAATCTCGATGAATTCCTTGCCGAAAAGCTGACCTACTTGAAAATCCATCAATACTAGAATTCCGAAAAAACCGATAAGAATGCCCATCCATTGTCGGGCGGTTAAAACATAAGAAAACATGATAAATCCGATGATCCCCGTCCAGATCGGAGTGGTGGCATTAAGAATCGATGCCGTGCTGCTGTTAATCTCTGTTTCACTTAAAGCTATTAAACCCCATGCTAATCCGCAATTGAAGATTCCGACAACACCCAGCGCTTTCCATGGTAATTTCCAGTTGATTTCACTGCGCTTCCACCATAAAACGGGAAGCAGAACAACTGCACCCCCCAAACAGCGGAGAAACACAATCCCCCAAATGCCCGCTGACGGGAGCAGCCACTTCATGAAAACAAACGATAAACCCCATATCAAACTAAGGCCGATTAAAGCCCCGTATAATCGAAGCATGATGTTCCCCCTTCCTACTTTCTTATTATGACAAACATTGTTATGGATTTCATATATATAAGATGAACTTGAAATTTATTTTCTGACAAATTCGGTATAGAATAAACAAAACCTTATAAAGGCAGGATAAAAATGCCACAGATTTCAAATCAAATGAATGATTTTGTTAAGCCATGCTTTCTACTGATTGCAAAAGAATACGTTGAAGGTAAAAACATCAGTGAAATTGCCATAACGATTAAACGAACTGAACCAAACGTTCGCATCTATTAATTGTAAAGTACCCTTCTGCATATTTTCAGATTTCAACTTAACTGTTCGTACTCTTTGGTCAAGTTCACGGACATCCTTGGCAATTTCCTTAATTGATTTTTTATCGGCATGATTAAATCAAGGGAACAAACAAAGCATCCCCCAGTTGGAGGATGCTTTGTGTTCTATTTTAAGGTCCGTTCAATAGGCAACAAGGTCTCTCAGTGCCTTTTCCACTTTTTCTGGATTCACCATGAAGGATTTCTCCAATGGTGGTGAATATGGCATCGCAGGGATATCCGGGCCCGCGAGTCTCATGATTGGGGCATCGAGATCGAAGAGGCAGTTTTCTGCAATGATCGCCGATACTTCACTAATGATGCTCCCTTCCTTATTATCTTCAGTAACCAATAGGACTTTTCCTGTTTTAGATGCAGCTTCCATAATGGCTTCTTTATCTAATGGATAAACGGTTCGTAAATCAAGTATATGAACGGATATGCCATCACTGGCCAGCCTTTCAGCTGCCTGAAGCGCAAAATGAACACAAAGGCCGTAAGTAATAACTGTAACGTCCTCGCCTTCACGTTTTACATCCGCTTTACCAATCGGTAAAACATAATCATCATTCGGCACTTCTTCTTTAATAAGGCGATAGGCACGTTTATGTTCAAAGAAAAGGACCGGATCTTCATCGCGAATGGCTGCTTTCAATAACCCTTTCACGTCGTAGGGTGTAGAGGGCATGACAATTTTAAGTCCCGGTTGATTGGCAAAAATGGCTTCAACGGATTGTGAATGGTATAACGCCCCATGTACACCCCCGCCGTATGGAGCTCTGATGACGATAGGGCAATGCCAGTCATTATTTGAGCGATAACGGATTTTTGCAGCTTCCGAAATGATTTGGTTGATTGCGGGCATGATAAAATCAGCGAATTGCATTTCCGCAATCGGCCTCATTCCATACATGGCCGCGCCGATGCCAACTCCTGCGATTGCGGATTCAGCAAGCGGTGTATCAATGACACGCTGTTCCCCGAATTGTTCGTATAATCCTGAAGTCGCTTTAAACACACCGCCTTTTACCCCTACGTCTTCACCTAATACAAATACACGGGGATCACGTTCCATTTCTTCCCGCATCGCCATTATTACGGCATCTATATAAGATATCACTGCCATCTTCTTTCCTCCTTACTTACTTGCGTAAACGTAATTTGAGAGCGTGTCTTCATTTGCAAATGGAGCATTTTCCGCATAATCCGTCGCTTCGTTCACAACTTCCATTATTTCCTCGTTCATTTGTTTCTCCATTTGATCATCCATGATTCCTGCTTCTTTTAAGTAGGCACCGAAAGTGATGATCGGATCTATTTTTTTTGCCTCCGACACTTCATCAGGCGATCTGTATTGACTATCATCATCATCGCTTGAGTGTGGTGTAAGCCTGTATGAAACCGTTTCGATTAAGCTTGGTCCTTCTCCACGCCTGCCTCTCTCGGCCGCTTCTTTCACCACCCGGTATACTTCGATCGGGTCATTTCCATCAACCGTCACCCCTGGCATGCCATAACCAATGGCCCGGTCCGACACTTTCCCGCAAGCCAATTGCTTTTCAATCGGTACGGAAATGGCATACTGATTATTCTCGCACATTAAGATAACCGGAAGTTTATGTACACCTGCAAAATTCGCCCCTTCATGGAAATCACCTTGGTTTGATGAACCCTCACCGAATGTAACGAATGAAACAATATCTTTTCCTTCCATTTTTCCAGCGAGTGCAATTCCCACTGCATGTGGCACTTGGGTGGTAACTGGCGAAGATCCCGTCACGATGCGATTCTTTTTTTGCCCAAAATGCCCAGGCATTTGACGCCCGCCCGAATTTGGATCTTCCGCTTTTGCAAAACTGGATAACATTAAATCCCTTGCGGTCATCCCAAACGCAAGCACCACACCGAGATCCCGATAATAAGGAAGTACATAATCCTTTTCACGATTCAATGCAAATGCAGCTCCCACTTGAGCTGCTTCCTGCCCTTGACAAGAAACGACAAAAGGAATTTTTCCAGATCTGTTCAACAGCCACATCCGTTCATCTATACGTCTTGCCAATAACATTATTCTATACATCTCAAGCACCTGCTCATCACTTAGACCTGCCTGTAGATGACGGTTTTCAACCATATGTCATCATCCCTCCTAATAATTAAAACATTTTTCTGTTAAAACAAACTTAAATCCGGTTATTTATCTAAGGAAGAAAAATCTCGTTTATGTATGCGTGCTTGCCATATAACACCCTCAAATGCGTTATCATCTAGTATTATTACCTGGTACTAACTCAATGCAATATTATCCTACCACTTTTCATCTCAAATTTCCAACTAATTTCACTCTATTAAAAGGACATTTTTATGTCTATTGAATCAAGTACATAAAAAATTGGATGTTTTCACGCGAAAACATGATGAAACACCTAGAAAATTCAGTTTTTCTGCAGGAACAAAGCTTATTTTTTATGTACGATCAAGGTTTAGATAAACACCGAAATTATGTGATCATTTTTTTGTTGACTAAGCGGAAAAATAGTTGTAAATTAAAATGATTCATAAAATTAAATGTTCGAAATGGAACAGTTCAAAACAGAAAGAATGGTGATGTTGAGTGGAGAATGAAAAACAATTAATGCGTTCCGTACAACTATTGCGTTCATTTTGGAACGTGCAGAAAAATATAATGCGGTTCGTTCAAAAGACAGCCGCAGAAAATGGATTAACAGTTCCTCAATATTCCATTTTGATGACCATTACCCTTTACAAAGAGACCACTCAAAAAAATGTCGGGGAGAAAACATTTCTTCCAAAAAGCACCTTAAGCCAAGCGGTCGATGGTCTCGTTCGGGCAGGCATGCTCCATCGTGAGCATGTGGAGGGCAACCGGCGTGAGATTCAGTTGTCAATCACCGACCAGGGGAAAAATTTATTAAAAACGATTCATTTTCACGAAGGAAGCATTCACCAAGTCTTTCAAACTGCCATTGAAATGCTTTCCGAAGAACAGTTTGAAGAGTTGCTAGAAACGCATCTTCAAATTACAAACTTTTTAGAAGCACAAGCTACCGAACAAGGAGAGTGTTCAAAATGATAAAAATACTGAAAAATTTATCCGTTTATAAGTGGATAATTTCAGCAGTTATCGGTCTGGTTTTTATTCAATCCATGTCGGATCTCTTTTTGCCTACACTAATGGCTGATATTATTGACAAAGGCGTCGTTCAAGGAGACACTCCATACATTTGGAAAATCGGTGGTTTGATGCTGTTGGTTTCCGCACTTGGCGCTTGTGCATCCATAATCGCAAGCTACTATTCGTCCAAAGCGGCAATGGGGATGGGACGCGATCTCCGCCTAAGAGTCTTTAATCATGTTGAAAAATTTTCGTTACAAGAATTTGATGAAGTCGGTACGGCGTCATTGATTACACGGACGACCAATGATATAACGCAAGTCCAGCAAGTGGTTATCATGATGCTTCGTATGGTTATCAGTGCACCTATCATGTTAATCGGCGGAGTGATCATGGCTGTATCCATGGATGCAAAATTATCCCTTGTCATTGTTGTCACAATGCCTTTATTGATTGGCTCGATCTTGCTTATTCTATATAAAGGTGTACCGCTCTTTCAAACGGTGCAAAAACGATTAGACCGGTTGAACCTTGTATTACGAGAAAATTTAACTGGTATTCGCGTCATTCGAGCCTTCAATCGTGAAACACAAGAGAAAGAACGTCTAAAGAAAGCGAATAAAGAATTGACGGATGTCTCGATCAAAGTCAATAAAATCATGGCCTTCATGATGCCTGTAATGATGCTTGTCATGAACTTGACGGTTGTTGGCATCATTTGGTTTGGTGGGATTCGTATTGATAACGGCGGTATGCAGATTGGGGACTTAATGGCATTTATCCAATATGTCATGCAAATTATGTTCGCTCTCGTTATGGCATCCATGATGTTCGTTATGGTTCCACGAGCGGCCGTTTCGGCAACAAGGATAAACGAAGTCCTTGACATGAAACCTTCATTCCTTGATGAGGGGACAGAAAAGGCAGATCGTGAACACGGTACACTTGAATTTGAACATGTGACGTTCAGTTACCCAGGAGCTGAAGAACCTGCATTATCCGATATTAGTTTTTCTACAAGTCCTGGTGAAATCACTGCAATAATCGGAGGAACAGGCTCAGGGAAAACAACGCTGGTCAATTTGATCCCTCGCTTCTATGATATTTCAAGTGGAACGATTCGCGTCAATGGTGTTGATATTCGTAAGTCATCACAAGATGAAGTTCGTTCAAAAATTGGCTTTGTACCACAAAAGGCCGTCCTCTTTACAGGTACGATCGCTGAAAACATTCGCTTTGGAAAACAAACAGCCACACAAGATGAAGTTGAGCATGCTGCTCGGATCGCGCAAGCGGAAGATTTTATCAGCAACATGAAGGACGGCTATCAGGCAGAAATCGAACAAGGCGGTTCAAACCTATCAGGCGGGCAAAAACAACGGCTTTCGATTGCACGGGCACTCATTCGGAAACCCGATATTTATATATTCGATGATAGTTTTTCTGCACTTGACTTCAAGACGGATGCCAACCTTCGCGCAGCCTTGAAAGATGAAACGAAAAATTCGACGGTACTTCTCGTTGCCCAGCGTGTCAGTACGGTGGTTGACGCTGATCGAATCATTGTGTTAGACGAAGGACACATTGTAGGTATGGGAACACACCAAGAGTTGCTAAGTACAAACGACATATACCGTGAAATCGCCTTATCACAGCTCACGGAGGAGGAAATTGCATGAGTAATCAAAAAAAACCTCAAAGCGGCGGTCAGGTTGGGCATGGTCCTGGTGGCGGTAACATGATGATGATGGGTCAAAAAGCAAAAGATTTTAAAGGAACACTTATACGTCTTTTGACCTATTTAAAACCTCGGCGCAACAAATTGATTGCCGTGTTCTTTGCTGCAATCATGAGTACGATATTTATGATTGTCGGACCAAAAATCATGGGAACGGCAATTACGGAATTATTCGAAGGAGCATATGGGAAATTCCAAGGAATACCAGGAGCAGCCATTAACTTTGATAAAATTGGCCATATCCTTCTACTCCTTGCTGGACTGTATGCCTTAAGCAGCCTTTTCAACTATGTACAACAATACATTATGTCGAGTGTTGCACAAGACACGGTATATGATCTTCGAGAAGATGTTAACGAAAAGCTCGAGAAACTTCCACTCAAATATTTTGAAGGACGTCCAAACGGAGAAACACTTAGCCGAATGACAAATGATATTGATACAATCGGGAGCACCCTTCAGCAAAGCTTAACGCAGTTCATCACATCAATCGTAACGATTTTGGGAATTATCATCATGATGCTTTCAATTAGCCCGTTATTGACATTAATCTCGATAGTCAGCTTACCTTTATCAATATTTGCAATCCGGCCTATTTTAAAAAAATCCCAAAAGTACTTTGCCGATCAACAACGTAAACTCGGACAATTAAATGGGCACATTGAAGAGATGTATACCGGCCATCAAGTCGTTAAAGCATTCGGACATGAAAAAAAGGCGAGTGCCCAGTTTACTGCGGTCAATGAAGAATTGTATAAAGCGGGAAGCAGAGCACAGTTTATATCTGGTATCATCATGCCCCTGATGTTCTTTATCGGAAATTTGAGCTATGTCCTCATCAGCGTTGTCGGCGGAATATTGGTAACGCAACGTTCAATTTCAATTGGTGATATTCAAGCATTCATCACTTATTCAAAGCAGTTCACCCAGCCAATCACGCAAACGGCTAACATCGCAAACATTATTCAGTCGACGGTTGCAGCAGCTGAGCGTGTTTTTGAACTACTTGATGAAGAAGAGGAAATGAAAGAACAAACCACAGCTCATATAAAAAGGGCAAATGGTGCTGTCACTTTCGAACATGTGGACTTTGGATATGGGGAAGAAATGTTAATTAAAGATATGAACATCGATGTCTTGCCTGGACAGACGGTCGCAATCGTTGGACCGACTGGTGCTGGAAAAACGACCATGATAAATCTTTTGATGAGATTTTATGAACTCAATGGCGGAAAGATTAATATTGATGGTCTTGATACACGGAGTATGTCCCGGAGTGATCTTCGAAAGAACTTTGGGATGGTGCTACAAGATACCTGGCTCTTTAATGGCACGATTAAAGAAAATATCGCTTATGGCAAAAATGGAGCAACTGATGAAGAAATTTTTGCGGCTGCTCGTACGGCACATGCCGATCATTTCATTCGTACACTGCCAGATGGTTATGAGACAGTCTTAAACGAAGAAGCTTCGAACATCTCACAAGGTCAAAAGCAGCTTTTGACAATTGCCCGAGCTGTTCTAGCAGATCCACCAATCATGATATTGGATGAAGCGACGTCTAGTGTGGACACTCGGACCGAAGTCTTTATCCAAAAAGCCATGAACCGACTGATGGAAGGAAGAACTAGCTTTGTCATTGCCCATCGTCTCTCAACGATTAAGGATGCAGATTTGATTCTTGTTATGGATCAAGGAAAAGTGATAGAGAAGGGAACGCATTCTGACCTTTTAAGGGTGAATGGTTTCTACGCAGATCTTTACAATAGTCAGTTTACTGAAAACGCAGCTGGATAATAAGAAAGAGGCTCAATTTCCAATCGGAATCGAGCCTCTCTTTATAAATTTTCTATCCACAACCGTTCCATTAGACATCCATGAATCAGTGATAACTTATAAGCTGTATCAATATCCCCTTTTATTTCCCTTTTTCACAAATTCCCAATCTACCTCAATATTTTTTCTGACCCTTTGAAGAAGATGCAACATCGTTTCCGTTTCCTCCAAAGAAAATCCAGATAATGCAACATTGTCGGTATACTCTCCTTCTTTTTTCAAAAAGGGATAGACCTTTTCACCTTTATCAGTAGCATATAACTTTTTAATTTTTTTGTTGCCCTCATCATTTTTCTTTTCAATAAAACCTTGAATTTCAAGTTTTTTAATGGCGCGAGCCGCTGTCGTTCGGTCAACCTTTATCATTTCTGCTAACTTTTCCTGAATGATTCCTGGATTTTCACATATTCGGACAAGATACAAATATTGCCCTTTTGTAAGGTCAAATTCTTTAAATTCTATATTACTTATAGAATCCAATGCCCTTGCTATCATTCCAATTTCACGGAGTATTTCTTTCATTCAAAGTGCCCCTAACTTTTTTTGTTGTATTTACAACAAAAATAATTTCGTTATACTAAAAAAGGATATACATTTATTATGACTTGTCTTATTACATAAATCTAGAAAAGGGATGAAGAACATTGGAATCAAAGAGAATTACTACAGAAAATGATTTAAAAATAGCCTTTCATATCAGAAAAGAAGTATTTGTTGAGGAACAAGGTTTCCAATTAGAAACAGAATTTGATGAATTTGACGCACTTCATGCTTCTTCTGAACACATATTAGTCTATTATAATGAAAAACCAGTCGGAACTGGAAGGTTAAGAGTTGTTGATGGTTTAGGTAAATTGGAGAGAATTTGCATCTTAGAGCCTTACCGTAAATTTGGCCTTGGAAAAATAATAATAAAAACGTTAGAAGAGATTGCAAAGGAAAAGCAACTATCCAAGGTTAAATTACATGGGCAAACACAGGCAGAGGGTTTTTATAAAAAACTCGGCTATCAGACTTCATCCGATGTCTTTATGGAAGATGGCGGTCCACATCTTTTAATGATAAAAGAATTAAAGAATGAATAAGTGTGTTAAATGTGAGTAAAACAAACATTACCCTATATTTGATGGGATCATACTATTAACCTTAGGTTATTCTTTAACGATACAATCAGACCGTGGAACATCACCATTTGATGCCCTTTTGGTCGATTTTTTCCATACGATACTTTTAAATTCGCTTTTAAAAAGGAAAAACCCAGAATTTATGGGTCTACTACTGCTTTAATAACCGGTCTTGGTATTGTGAACTATTTACCGGATAAGGGACACACATATACAGTGGCCCTTATCCGCCCTTCAATGATTTAGTGACAATGATAATGATTATGCCAAATTCCTTATCATAGTTATTATCCAACCCGCATATGAGAGAGATATTATTTTTGTATGAATGGATCTTCATCGTCTTGAAATTGTAGATTTATGGATTAATCACAAGCTTATTACACAACGGGTGCTGTTTCATGAACAAGCGGGTGAAGTGCCTGAGTTTCATCAATGTAAATAAAAGCATCATATCTATCTGACATAACAGAAGGTACATAGTTTCCATATTGTTCATATTCCGGTCTGTATACAACCCCAATCGCCCTATGTCCAATCCTATCTTGGAATAGCTGCCGATTTTCATCGGTGAAAATGAGCAACTTATCATACGCCCCTGAAAGGTGCATAGCCTCCTCCCAACTTCCATTAATTGCAGGGGGTACTGTTTTTATTTCAAGATCCATGCCCCACTCATCTGCTGCAATGACAGTTCCAGTGTAGGTTCCGAAACCTGTAATAAATACATCCTCAGCTTGGTTTTGTTCACGAATGACCTGCCCTACGTTAATCATCCCGGAATCTCTCATATCAGTAGCGCTGGCATCGCCAACATGGGTATTATGTTCCCATACAATCGCCTTGCCTTTTGAACCGTAAAAATCCATAATTTCATTTAGTGCATCCACCATATGCATATCTCGAATATTCCATGATTTATCATCATGAACCACCATCGTCCTGTAATAATTTTCTGCATTATATGCTACTAATGCATTCACTTGAAGATTCAAATTCAATTCTTCATGATGGGGGTATTTTTCTTTTTTCCGTTGTATGGTTGTCAGTAATTTGGCTACTTCCTCTATACAGTCTTCTGAAAAAAGGCCTGCGGAAACTGCGTACTCCTCATTATTACGATTGAATGGCTCAAAACATGTGAACGCCTGTCTTGCAGCTTCGAGGTCAGGCGAATCAATTTGTTTTAAGTAATGGATAACTTCATCCATGGATTCCCAAAGACTATAGATATCGATCCCATAAAATCCAACTTTTATTTGATTTTGTCCAGACTCATTGTATTCTTTCATCCATTCAATCAGGTCTATCATTTCCTCGTTTGCCCACATCCAGGTCGGCCAGCGATCAAAAATTTTAAGCACATCCTTTGCGGATTTAGATACTTGGTCATAGCCTTTAACATACCTATTAATTGCCTGGCATGCGGGCCAATCCCCTTCAACGGCTACAAAGGTGAACCCTTTTTCTTGAATCAGTTTTTTTGTTATTTCAACTCGGGCCGTGTAAAACTCGGATGTTCCATGGGATGCCTCTCCAAGCAAAACAAATTTTGAATTTTTAACTTGTTGAATGAGTTTATCCCAATCTGCTTCACTTGTAAGCTTGACTGATTGTTCGATTATTGACTGAACCAGATTATGATGCACTGTTTTTCCTCCTTGTTCTTTTACGAACATTATCGTTTGTATTCAGCATTATAAGAATTTGAACCTGCGTGTACTGACAGTAAAGTATCAGCGTATCCTACTAGACGATTAATAAGTTCATCACAAATTGAGTAAACAAGCTGGAAATTTTCTTCCTCATATAGAACAGGGTCATCCAGAATTACTGTCGTGTTAATGAACATATCTTTGTTTCCATATAGATTGTAGTGCACTATAGCCTTTCCAGCAGCTCCTTCAGTAACTGGATCATTAAAGCCGGGAATGAAAACAAACCATTCTTCAGCCGTGGCGGACCTGAAGTTTTTTGTAAAAGACATTCGCTCGGTTACCTTCATGATCTTTTTAAACTCTTCCGGATTTATATCCTTGATCTTGTTCATTCCATTGCCACCCTTAACACCATATTAATAATCTTCCGTTATATATTTTCCTTAAGGTACCCATCCTATAAATATTATTGTGAAATAATCGGACACTGAAAAAAGAGCCATTATATACATGAAACTTAACAAAAGTAAACTTTTAATAAATGCCGATAATCATGGAACTTCCGCATATAAAAATTATTTTTTGGGTATCAAAAGAAAGAAGATAAATTCCCGGATTGGGTTGGACTGGTCTGGAGTGGAGGAGTTGCTCATGGAAAAGATGAATCGGGGAATTTTAACGGCGCTGTCGGCGATTGGCATTGCACAGGGACTGAAAATTTTAACGCATAATAAGCTGACGGGAAAGTGGGACTTGAAGCAGGCTTTCACAACAGGCGGCATGCCTAGTTCGCACTCTGCAGGTGTGGCCGCACTGGCATCCTATGTGGCAGCGAATAAGGGCTGGCTGCATACGGAAACATCGCTTGCGACAGTGTTTGGCGTGATTGTGATGTATGATGCTCAGGGGATTCGGCGCCATACAGGCGAAATTGCTAAGCTTGTGAATGATCTTGAAGATAATATGGCGAAATTTTCTGGAGAGTTTCCGAGCTTTGAGTATGTGGAGCGTGAGAAAGAACTGAATGAACTGCTCGGAAATCAGCCTGTGGAAGTGGGGGCAGGTGCGCTGCTTGGAGTGGCACTTGGGCTTATTTCAGCTAAATTGGAGGATGGCAAGCCCACCAAAACCAAACGGCTGAAAACGGTGGACATACATTGATATTCCAGATCTTGAAGTAAGGCATGTAATGAACAGGTCTAAAAAAGAGCATGCATGATTTATACGATTTAAAAAACAATCTCAGTATAGGGATACTTTCTTATGAATTCAAAAAAACTTTCCAGCATGAATGCTTTTAATCATAACAATGGCAGCATGTAGTCGTATATTGAATATACTGGTAGATTTTCAAAATGACCTAAGCCTTTCAACTCTCTTGGAAAGGGCTTAGGTCATTTTATGTACAAAATCAATTCTTCCGAGACATTTTCATTGCAAATGAGTACATATCCGATCGGAATAACCCTTTATAATATTCTACTAAGTTACCATCAGAATCAAAAATCATTCGTTCTGTAATCAGCAAGCACATCGTTTCGGCTATACCCAAATGTTCTGCATCTTCTTTTGTTGGAAAGCCGCAGGTTATGATTTGTTCCGCTTCACAAAAGTCAATGTTTAGATCACCTTCGAGTGCATCATACAATACGGTTGTACTTAAATCGAATTTCGTCAATTTTTTTCCTAGGTCCAAAGAATAATAATGCAATTCTATGGCTATGGGAACATCCCCCTGTAACCGCAGCCTTTTAATATGGTAAGATTCATCCTCAAATCCATTTGCATCAGCTATATTTTCAGGTGTCATTACACGGCCATGATCTAATAGTTCAATCCCCATGCCTTTAGTGGTTTCCGTAAAACTTATCATCTTAAGCCATTCTTGTACAGGTTTAAGGGAAACAAACGTTCCCTTCCCATGCCTTTTTTCCAATATCCCCTCACGGACCAGGATGGATACTGCTTCCCGTACAGTGCTCCTGCTGACAGAATACATATCCATGAGTTCCCTTTCACTTGGGATTTTATCTTTATAATAACCTTCCAAAATCTGATTTTCCAATATGGTTTTCAATTGAGCATGTAAAGGGATTGGATTTTTAAAGTCTAACTCCATAAAATTTCCTCCAAACTGAAAAAGACATCGTAATGTTCGTATCAGTTCTTATATTGTAAACCAAATAGTTATAATGTTCAAACATGCTAGCGGTCGATTTTTTCCTTAATTAGGATTTCCCCTATTTCCCACTCCTTCTTTTCCAATAAAACGTTTCTTCAGATGAAAACAAACCTGAATAGATCTATGTATTCAGGGCTTATCCTATATGCAACCTTCATCACGTTTCAGGTATATTTAATGGCCAAAAATAGAAAAGTTTATCTATTAAACGATAAAGTACGAGATTATCGAAAGCAGCAAAGAGGTAATGGTCATGGCTAAAAGAGGACGCATGGCTTTTGTCCGCAGTGCCTGCAGGCTAACATTCAGTCCAAGACCGATCATGGCCATTGTCAATATAAATGTAGTCGTTTTGGAAATACCATCCATTACGAGAGGAGACACAGTGATATACGTTCCAAACACATAACTTCCTATTAGACTCATGATTATAAAACCAACGAGGAACCATGGAAAATCAATTTTGGCATCATGGCCCATTTTCCCGGATGTGCGTTTTTTCATCCAATACATAAAAATGAAACATAATGGGATAAGTAAAAAGACACGGCCCAATTTTGCAAGAAGTGCAATCGCTAGCGCATCTTCACCAGCCGGTGCTCCCGCCAAGGCAACATGGGCGATTTCATGAAGACTGATCCCAGACCAAATTCCATAATCCAAATCAGATAGCGGAAGGATCGGACGTAAAAGTGTATAAACAATGGAGAAAAGTGTTCCCATTAACGCGATTATCCCGACCCCTATGGCTGTATCCTCTTCCTTCGCTTTCACGATAGGAGATATTGCCGCGATGGCTGCTGCGCCGCATATCCCAGTTCCTACTGCAAGAAGAAGGGAAATGGAGGCATCTGCCTTAAACCACTTGGCAATCAAGACCATCACGACTATAGCAAAAGTCACTGTTCCTATGTCACGTACCAACAATGGCAAACCCTGATTGAAAATCACATCGATATTTAATTTCAACCCGTATAAAATAATGGCAAAACGCAAAAGTTTTTTTGCGGAAAATTCTATTCCCGTCCGGAACTTTTCAGGATATCCCGCAATTTGACGATAAATCACGGCAATGATGATCGAGCAAGCAAGTGGACCGATTCGATTGAATCCTGCAATCTTGGACAGCCCCAAGCCTAAGAGAGCAATAAAAAAAGTGAAAGCGATACCGCTCAGCCATAAAACCACACTGTTTTGAAGCAATTTTTGCTGCTCTTGTGGTGTTTCTTCCAGTGGCTCATATTTTTCTAATTCCATATATTCCTTCCCCCTTTCCAGATAAACTAAAGCCCAAATTACGTATCATCCCAACCTTTCAATCGTTTGAAAAAAATCGGTTTCTTCTATATTAGTAGGTGAATTCCCTTTGATAAAACACTCGGATTTCTTTAAAAAAGGCAAGCTTGGATTTTGATTCCCCCACAATTCAGGAACGGCTAGGGTCTGGGAACGATGAGACCTTAAGGCACGAATCTTTTTCTGTAAAGTCCCTGCTATATTCACTCTTGTGATACTGCTCAGCCCGTTTTCCTTTATCCATTCATCATAAAAAGCATGCCAAAGGACAAAGTACAGACTATGAACCTTAAAAGCTGGAAATACTGGATCTGGATTAAAGTTGGGATCACCGGATTTTAGAAAAGCAAATTCGGCAGCACGGCCAATCGCACAATGGTCTGGATGCCCCCCATATTTCTCGTGGAATGTTACTAGTGCATCCGGTTGTACTTCACGAATCACCTTTACGATTCTCTCCGCCAATAGATCGAAGCTTTCAAATTCAATCGTTTTATCCCTTACGTTTAAAAATCGCAGGTCGTTTATCCCCAATTCTTCACAAGCTCTTTTTAACTCCTCTACCCTTAGTTCAGGCAATGCCTCCCTTGTTGTAAGAATGGGATTTCCCATGCGCCTGCCCATTTCGCCTTTTGTCGCACAAAGTAATGTAATATGAACACCTCGCTCAGACATTTTGGCAATGGTTCCGCCACACAGGAATGACTCATCATCGGGATGTGCAAGAACTACCAATAACCTATGTTTTGATTGCATATTTCCTCCTATTCGGATTCTCCAGTTTTCCCACTGCTAGACCCTCCATGAAAAAATGGACATGGATGTCATAACGGTTAGACAAATCATGCCCATCTTCATTTTTCGTATATATAGCCCCTAAAGCTCAATCATCTATTTTGGTTAGCATAATTCATATAAAACGGATTTAACCGTTTCTATGACAAAGCGTAGATCTTCAACGGTCGAGGATAAAGGCGGTGCAATGATCAATACATTTCCATATCCAGGAACAGTATCTCCATTTCGGCCGATGATAAGACCCTTTTCCTTGCAAGCACCGATTATTTTACCCATGAACTCATCGGAAACAGGCGTTTTTGTCTTTTTATCATCCACTAATTCAATGCCATATAAAAACCCTACACCCCGAACTTCCCCCACTTTATCCAGGGCTTTCAATTCAAAGAGCTCACTTAGTGTCGATTCACTAAGTTCAGATACACGTTGAATGATTTTTTCATCTTCCAAAATTTCAATGTTCTTTAACGCAACTGCGCAAGATGCAGGGTGGCCTCCATATGTTGACACATGCCTGAAATGATTTAGATTTCCGTTCTCTTTGAATTTCTCATAAATCCTGGAATTCACTGCCGTTGCTCCAAGGGGAAGATAACCGCTGGTCAAACCCTTTGCCATTGTAACAATATCCGGTTGAACCCCATCGGAGTGCATGAACCCAAACATTTTTCCGGTTCTTCCGAAACCTGAAACCACTTCGTCCACAATTAAAAGAACATCATGCTTTTTACAGATTTCCGAAACCCTCGTTAAGTATTCTTTCGAAGGAATAAGGACCCCTCCACCAGAGATGAATGGTTCAAGAATAACACCAGCTACCGTTTCAGCCCCTTCAAAGTTAATGACCTGATCGATATATTCAGCTGCAAGCAAATCGGAGTTTTCAACGTTTTCACCAAACGAACTCCGATAACTGTACGGCGGTGGCACATGCAGGAAACCTGGAACCGCAGGATCATATTTCACTCTCCGATTTGCCTGTGCGGTTGCGCTTAGCGCGCCAAAAGTATTGCCATGATAAGCTCTGTACCTAGAGATAAATTTGTATTTACCCTGATTGCCATTTTGGGAATGATATTGCCTGGCTATTTTAAAAGCTGTCTCATTGGCCTCAGAGCCGCTGTTCGTAAAAAAAGTTGTATAGGATCCCTTTAAATGTTCACTTATTTTTGCAGATAATTCGATTGCCGGCTTGTGGCTTAACGTTAAAGGGAAATAAGATAAGTTAATCATTTGTTCATAGGCTGCCTGCGCAATCTCTTTTCGCCCGTGACCCAGGTTCAAGCACCATAAACCGGAAACCCCATCTAGATATTTATCACCTTTAGTATCTGTAAACCATGAGCCCGATCCTTCTGTAGCCATCATGGGAGCATCCTTCTCATTATAGCGATGCATCGCATGCCATAAATGGTCTTTATCCATTTGAACAAGGTCTTTCGTTTCAGTTTCCATCTTCACAATTGAAACCCCCTTATTATTCATTGAACGCAATTAAGTTAAGTTCCCATGCTGTTACAGACCTTTATAGAGCGAATTGGTGATGGTGCGATGACCAAAATAGTTCATCAAGTCATCGCACCTGTCATATCACCTTTTCACACCATTATTTATCCCAGTTTTTATGATCTAAATGAGAATATTTTTCTAATAATCTAGTAGGCATTTTTAATGCATCTTTTCTAAATGGAGGAGCTAATTGTGTCCCATCCACTTGTATATCAATGACAGTCGGTTTGTTTGATTTAATTGCTTCTTCAATGACAGCGCCTAACTCCTCAGGTTTTTCCACTCTAATACCAACAGCACCCATTGATCGGGCAACTTCTGCAAAATCAGGATTTTGGATATCCGCCCCTACAAAACGATTATTATAAAAATCGACCTGATTCTTTTTCTCTGCACACCATGCATTATTATTGAACACACATGCTATGACCGGTATGTTTTCTTCAACGGCCGTACTCACTTCATGTAAGCTCATGCCCCACGCGCCATCTCCAACAATGGCTAAAACAGGCGTGTTCGGTTCAGCTAACTTGGCACCAAGTGCAGATGGGTAAGCAAATCCCGTGTTCCCGAATGTAAGCGCAGCGATATGCCTGCGGCTCTGATTGAATTTTAAGTAAGCGTTTGCAGTTGACGATACATTACCGATATCTGTAGTAACGATGGCATTTTCAGGCAATACTTTAGTCAATTCCAAAAGGGCCCGACGCGGATTGATCGGGGTTCCATCGATCATCGCAAGTTTCACCAATTCTTCTTCCCATTTTTGTTTTTCATTCGTTACTTCGACCATCCGCTTTTTTTCTTGTTTTAGGTTAGGTTTACTGGCCTTCAACCGTTTCAAGATTTCATGGCTCGCTTCACGGGCATCTCCGATGATCCCAACTTCCACAGGGTGTGTCCTCGCTATTTGCCTTGGATTAATATCTATTTGGATGATTTGTGCATCTTTAGGGAAATAATCAATGTCATAGCATGGTAACGTTCCAAAAACCGATAATCTTGTACCGACCGCCAATATGACGTCCGCTTTCTTTAGTGTATTCATGGCTGCCTTTGAACCCATGTAACCGATTGGGCCGACTGACAATGGATGATCAGCAGGAAAGGCATCATTATGCATATAGGAGACAGCTACCGGAGCTGTTAAATATTCTGCAATATTCTTAATTTCCTCGATGCCATCTGAATCGACCGTTCCCCTACCGGAAATAATGACAGGATACTCAGCCTCAGCTAAAATTTCTGCCGCTCTATCCAAGGATACAGAAGATCCGCAGCCCCGTTCATCTACACGATATTGATGTGGTTGAAGTATTTGATCTTCCACTTCACCATAGAAGTAATCACGGGGGATATCGAATAAAACCGGTCCTCTCTCGGCATAGGCAATTCGAAATGCTGTCCTAAGGCAATCTGCGACCCGGCCTGGGTGTGTCACTCTAACCGTTTCCTTAGTGATGGCCTTGAAGATGGAAACCTGATCACATTCTTGGAATCCATCCCATCCAACCGTTGGTGTACCAGCAGAAGGTGATATGACCACCATTGGAGTATGAGCTTGATTGGCCGCTGCAACAGAGGTGACCATATTCGTCATTCCAGGTCCGTTTTGCCCGATGACAACTCCTGCAACACCAGAGACACGACAATAGGCATCTTCCATATGTGCTGCACTTTGTTCATGGCGGACACCAATGAACCGGATGCCTGCAGTTGGCAATAAATCAAGCATATCCATGAAAGCAGATCCCAGAATTCCCGAGATATGTTTAACTCCCTCGGCCACTAATGTCTCAACGATAGCTTCACTTGGTGTCATTTTAACTTTCGTTCCTCTTAACATTTTTGTTTCGACCATAGCACATTCTCCTTAATTATAGTTATTTCTGATAATGACGTTGCAACGTCCGTACCAGTTATAAGATGTATAATACTACCATTGGATGAAACAGTCAATAAGTAAATTGAATATTTTGAATTTATCTAAAACCTCTAACCATCATAGTCACTAACTCATGTATAAGAATCTTTTTTAACCAATAAATATATCCTTTTTTTCTATCAATCTGTAGTTGATCCTATCGATGATCTCCAATAAATCACCTATTTCATCAATTACGAAATCGGCTCCTGCATTCAAAAATCGATTTTCTGCATGTTTCATCCGTTTTTGCAGATCGTATGGGTCCATTTCGTTGATTTCCGCTTCTGAAAGGCCGATTTCACTGCCGCCTTTCAATACGGCAACAGTCCACATTCCCGCAGAAATGCCTTCTTTGATGTCACTGATTGTATCGCCGACTTTAACGATTTTGCTGAGTGGATACACTTGGAGATTCATCGCCGTCTTAAAGCACATCCAAGGGGCAGGCCTTCCTGCAGGCACTTCGTTAGACGCAACGATGGAATCTGGTTGATAGCCCCATTTTTCCGCCTCTTGTTTAACAACATTAATCATTTCTCGAGTATACCCTGTCGTCGAACCGATTTTTATTCCTAGCTGCCTTAAACGGCTGACTAATTCAATTGCGCCTGGTATTGGCTTGGCGTTTTCCTTAAGAACCTTAAAAAGCAAAGCCTCAAAGTCCATATACAATGATTTTAGATCTCTTTCGTCCGGTTCTTTCCCGAATTTAGCAATCCATAAATTGGAGATTCGTTTCATTTTCAGGAGTTCCATTATATGATCCATCTTCAATAAACCCATAGGTTCCCTTGCTTCCTTAATGGTAATATCTATCTCCCTTATCCTGAATATCTCGACAAATGCTTGGACCGGCGCAAAACAACCATAATCCACCGTCGTTCCTGCCCAATCAAAGATCACTGCCTGAACCTCTTTGCATTCCTTTGCGCTTTCCAATCTAAGTTCCCCTCCTCATCCTTACCTCCTTTAAAAATCACCAAACCTGCTAAACCTGTTAATACCCATACCCCCCCTACTCCACGGGTATAAAGAGAATTCATTTCACTTCTCCCAAAAATAACTGTAAATCTTCTTTGGTAGCTTCAGAGAGTCGATTTATTTTTTCAAGATCCTTATCCGGATTACCTGACTCCCCAATTAATGGGTAAAGGTTTTTCTCAATCCTTTCATACCAATCGGGGTATTCATCTTCCACTTGCTTTTCTATCGAATCCCATGTAGAACTGATCTCTTTTCCCATTTCTTGAATTTTCTCTGAATCCGCCTCCGTACTTATTTCTGACTCCAATCCTTTTATGGATTGAATCACATCGCCGACACCTTTTTTAATAACCTCTGCATTTTGGGTATCACCCGTATTTGCATCCGGGTTTTCATTCATGACTGGACTTTTTTCTTTTTGAGCCTCGTCCGGTTCACTTGAATTGTTGCAGCCTGACAGCAACATGGCTCCAAGGATAGCCCCACTAGTCATTACACGGAAACCATTCAACATAATCCCTCCTTCATGATTTAAAAGACAGATGGCACCAAGCACCTGTTGGCACAACTCTCTTTTTCTATGGGAATCATATTCTAGCTGATTTGTGATTGAAGAATTTTGTCTGAGGAGTTCCATAGAAGTAAACGAAGCATTGCCTTAAAATGGTATAGAGCAAAAGCTATAATTTTTCAGAATTAGGGGAACCAGAAACAATATTTAATTCATTCTCCATATACTTCGCTTTTTTACGCCGAAGGAAAAAGAATGAACAGATAACAATCAAGCTAAATAGCATGGTAAAGATAAACTGCGGACGTTGCGAATCGATAAATGCCATTAATACCAAAACGGAAATCATGGATAGTATGGTTACATAAGTCAAATAAGGGAATAACCACATTTTGATCTTGAAAATTCCTGGATTTTCTTTCTCCATTCTCTTCCTTAATCTGAGATGGGAAACCGCGATGGCCAGATAAACAAGAATTCCGACTCCACCCGAGGAATTCACTAAAAAGAAAAAGATTTTATCAGGTGAAACATAACTGAAAATGGTGCTGATAAAGGCAAATAATGTAGAGCCGACTACAGCCAATATAGGGACACCGTTCTTGCTCACTTTTGAGAATAACTTTGGAGCATCACCCTTTTGTGCAAGTGAAAATAACATGCGTGAACTCGTATATAACCCCGAATTCAAACAAGAAAGCAGTGCAATGAGAATTACCATATTCATGATCAGGGCAGCAGAAGGGATTCCCATCATTTCAAGTACGGCAACAAATGGACTTTTCAGCAAAGAAGCCGAGTTCCAAGGTAATAGCGTCACTAGAATGGCGATGGACCCAATATAGAAGATCAGGATTCGCCATACCACACTATTCAATGCACTTCTAACTGACTTAACCGGATCACTCGTCTCACCCGCGGCAATCGCTGGAATCTCCACTCCAACAAATGCATGAAAAACAATTGCGACGCCAACAAGAACAGAACTTATCCCGTTCGGAATAAAACCGCCAAAATTCAGAAGATTAGTGGCGCCAGGTGGTTTTATCGTTGGGATAAACCCTAATATCACTGCCACACCCAGGCACAAAAATAGGATGATACTGATTATTTTAATGATTGAAAACCAGTATTCGAACTCACCAAACGATTTTACGGAAAAAATATTCGTCAGTTTCAAAAGGATAATCAAAGATAGACTTATGACCCAAACGGGAACGGAAGGAAGCCAGCTGTGAATGATTGCAGCTCCCGCTGTTGCTTCCAAAGCAATGACGATAACCCAAAAGAACCAATATAACCAACCTGTTGTAAAACCGGCCCATTCACCAATCCCCTCTCTTGCATAAACGGCAAAAGATCCAGTATTGGGATTCACTGTGGCCATTTCCCCAAGCATCCTCATGACTAGAACAACGATCAAGCCTGCCAAAACATATGATAATATCGCCCCGGGGCCCGTTTGACCAATAATGATACCGCTTCCAACAAATAAACCAGCGCCTATGACACCACTTAAGGATATCATCGTTAAATGTCTTTGTTTCAGGCCTGGTTTCAGTTCTTCCTGTTGATGTTTCATACCCTCCACCAACTTTCAATATTTTGGGGAATCAACTAAAATAATCGCTACTTGCATGTAAAAACAAGGCTTTTTTAGCAGCCTGTCCTTTACACTTTCACAAAGATAGTGGGAACTTGGAAACATGGCATTTTAAAAACAACACAGGAGATGACGCTATGAACTTAAGATTCTATATCACTATTCCCCCTTTCTTAAGGCTATTTGGAAATTCGAAGCAGATCTAACATCACTACGTCATGATGTTAGTACCACTTACTATGTGTATAATACACTCTGATTTTTTTAAAGTCAATTTAAAAATCAGAATATTTAGATAACAAAATGAAAATTTTCAAATAAAAAAGGTGCTCATTAATACTGCAAACCTCAAATATTTTTCATTTTACTCCTTTCACCTTGGAGGATTCATCTAGCACACTTTCCGTTGCTAATCTTATGGTATTCTGCTTCCTATCCAGCATTTTCTTTAGAAGATATGAAAAAAGCAATGTAAATGCAATTCCCTTAACAATCGATGTATAACCGTAAACAAGAAGGCCCAATACCAGTACGATAAGATTAATAATCCTTATTGTCGCTGCAATATCTATTTTTTCTTTTTTATGATGTAAAATTAAGGCAATCACATCAAAGCCAACAGTGGAGGCATTTGCTGTTATACATAAATAATATCCTATCGCTATCAAAATCGACGAAATGATAATCACTAAAGCGATATTTATATGGAAATTAATCTTCAATGAATAAAAAAAATTGAAAAAAAACATATAGCTAAGCGAACTTACGATCGACTTAATAAAGTATTCTTTCCCTAGAAAAACTAAACAAATGATCAACAGTAATCCTGTTACGAAATTGGCTAGCATGGCAATGTTATAACCCGATAATGCATTCAATAATAATGCCGAGCTAGTTACCCCGCCGTTAATAATTTCATTGGGAACGATTAAATAAGCATAGGCAAAGGTCATGGAAATGTTTCCTGCGATAATTTTCACTAAATCCTTCATAAACTTCTCACCATCCCGTTCGATATTTTGATAATGCCTTCCCCCCCTAAATATATATTTATACTTGAACCATAAGATACACATTCACCTCTTACAACAATTTATTCGAACCTTTTCACTTTCGATATTTATACAAACACATTCTTATGTTTACTTTGGAATGTTTAATTACCTTTTTCATGTTGGAAATTATATTATGATTAGCTGTAGTTTCTTTAAAATGATGTGAGTGATATAAAGGGGAATATAAATTGCAGAAAACATGATTATCTAGGAAAGCTGCACTTCTTCCGTAACTATCCAATATTCTCTTGAAGGGGGTATAAAATATAACCAGAGGTAAAGACTTTGGGTGCATATCATCTATGAGCAATATTTATATATATTTTAGTGCTTCAATAATGAATCCCAAGGCGTTTCATTCTCCTAATTAGATTTGCATGGTCAATTTTGAGTTTAAAAGCTGCTTTTCGAATGCTTGGTGAGGATTTTAGGGCATCTAAGATTATCTGAGCTTCAAATTGATTCATTGCATCCTTTAAATTAAGATGACTAGAGGGGGATATATATTCCTCATAATCAGTATCACTTTCTAATTTCCAATTATCCCTAATATGTTCAGGCAGGTCCCTAGGCAATATGGAAGGTACTGATGTTGATACCACCAAATACTCTAATATATTTTTCAGCTCACGAACATTTCCTGGCCATTGGTAACTTTCCATAAGCTTTATAGTTTCAGGCATTATTTTTTTTATTAACCCGAACTGCTCACAAAGCATCTTAAGGTAATAGTCAATTAAAGGTAAAATATCAGTTTTCCGCTTTAATAACGGTGGTATATCTAGATGGACTACATTAATCCGATACCATAAATCTTCTCTGAATTGCTTTTTATTAATAAGTTCCCTTAGGTCTTTATTGGTCGAACAAATTAGACGAAAATTAAGAGTAATTGGCCTTGTATCACCTATACGGGTAATAGCTTGATCTTGAAGAACTCGAAGTAATTTGGCTTGCATCAACAATGGAAGTTCACCAATTTCATCTAATAGGATGGTACCAAAATTCGCTTTTTCAAAAAAGCCACCTTTTTTAGCTCCCGTAAATGCTCCATCAGCGTATCCAAATAATTCCGATTCAAATAATTCAGATGGGATGGCTGCACAATTCACCTTAATAAAAGGGGAATTTTTTTGTCTGCTGTACTCATGAATGTAATTAGCTAACACTTCTTTACCTGTCCCAGAGTCACCTGTAATGAGTACAGATGTTGGAAATGCAGCAATTTTTTTTGACTTTTCTATTAATGTCTGCATTTGCTGACTTTTAAAAATAATTAGCGGATGGTTCATGCTTTGTTTTGCGTCATTTTCTTTATCAAGTTCCATTTTTCTTGTTTGACTTTGTAAATGATTCAAATAAGTTATATCTCTTACACTCGTAACTATCATTTTTACCTTTTTCTTTGAATTATCGAAGACTGGAGTAGCCGTTGCTACAAAATATTTACATTTATTGATTTTTTGCATGATAGTGGTAGTGTTCTTAGACTGTAATGCCATATACGCAGCTGATTCATCAAAATACTCCAATAATACTAGATCTTTAATATCCTTCCCTATAACTTCATTACGATTTATTCCTGTCATTTCTTCATATGCCTTATTAACTTCTATGGTGATTCCATCTTCATCCACCACATAAAGTCCGTCTGAGGAAAAGTCAATGATTGTACGCATCAGTTTATTGATTGCCTCTAATTGTTGTACCTTTTCTAAAAGTTCATTTATCCTCATTATTATTCGCCTCCTTTTGTAGTCATTTTATTACCAGGTTGGTGACAATTCAACACCATTATTTTTTATGGATCACCGTTTTTGTACAATTATCCCAATATTCCAAGTTCGGCATGTTTCTTGCATTAGTATTTTATTAGTTACATTCTTTAACAAATCTAAGAAAAGGGTGATAAAATGGCTATACTTGATTTACCTCGGAATATTTTGCTTGAGAATGGTGCCATTCATTATTTAGGGAAATTAATTAGATCAAAAGGAGGAAGAAAAGTTTTAATTCTCATGGACTCTTTCTTGGCTAGACCTCCTTTGAATCTCCATGAAAAGATAAGCCTTATCTTAATGAAAAGCGGCATAGAATTTAAACTTTTCACAAATTTTTCTGGAGAACCGTCTACCAAACATGTGGAAGACGCATTAACGCATTTCAATGATTTTCAGGGAGATTGTGTACTTGGCATAGGCGGAGGCAGTGCCATTGATTTAGCAAAGGCATTATCTGTTTTCGGTAAATCAATGGATACTGAATGGAATAGCATACCTCACTACCAAAAACTAGATCGGCTCCCTCTTTTTGCAGTTCCAACAACTTCTGGAACCGGATCTGAAGTTACTAAAATTATGGTTATCACGGATTTTGTCACAAATATAAAAATGAATCCAAGTCATCCAGACCTTGTTCCAGATGTAGCAATTTTAGATCCGGAATTAACTTTAAGCCTCCCTCCCAATTTTACGGTCTATACTGGACTCGATGCTCTTTCACATGCAATTGAAGCACTTCTTTCAAATAGGGCGACCGTCATGACCAAATTATTCTCTCTTGAAGCTATAAAACTAATCGAAAAGTCACTTCCAAAAGTTTTTGAGGACGGTTCAGATCTCGACTCTAGAAGAGAAATGATGTTGGCAAGCTGTTATGCGGGCATCGCTTTTTCAAATGCCTCCACAAATTTGGCCCATGCAACAGGAAGATCGTTAGGAGCGAGGTTCCATATTCCTCATGGACTAAGCGTAGCATTGCTGATGCCCTTTGTTATGGAATTCAGTCTAGATTCCTGCCAAGAACAATTGGCAGAAATAGCATTGGCACTTGGCGCCTCTCCATCTCTCTGTAAAGAAAACCTTACATCATTTCCTATTTCTGCACTAGCAGAATATAATGAAAAGTTCGGTGTTTGGAATGACGGACTTAAATATATAGACACCCAAAAGTTAAATGCCGAAATTCCAACATTAGTTTCTGATGCTCTTTCAGGTAATGGAATAGCGACCAATAGAAAAGTTCCGACTGAGCAGGACATACGGAATGTTTTTCACTTATTAGCTGAGAAACTATCTAACCGAAATTCACAACTGTACCAGAAATAAAAATTAAGTAATACAAAAAAATGAAAGCGCATACCATCCTGTCAAATCTGAGAGGTTTAACTATAATTGAAATGCCCCAAAGCTGATCTAAAAAAATACATTTACTATAAAAACTTTCTGCTTAAGATAGCATATTGAAAATGATGCCCAATTCACTATTTAAGTTATCAAGAACTGGTAAATATATCGATTGAATTGTCCCCCCACTCAAATTAATAATTATGGGAATATAATTTAATGCTTTATTGTACTCTTCTTCGATTTCCAACCATTTTTTTAAAATTATCAATGTTAGGGAGGAAAAGAAATGGAAATAAAAAAGGGTAAAACACTCTCACGCGTGGTGGGGGCTAGTCTCATTGGTTCAACGATTGAGTGGTATGACTTTTTCCTTTACGGGGTAGTCGCTGGAATTGTATTCAATAAGCTATACTTTCCTGCTGATGATCCGATTGTATCCACTTTGTTAGCCTATGCCACCTTTGCTGTGGGGTTTATAGCCCGTCCGGTGGGAGGATTAATTTTTGGTCATTTCGGAGACAAAATCGGTCGGAAAAGCATGTTGATAACCAGCTTAGGTATTATGGGCGGGAGTACTGTATTGATCGCCCTTATACCCACTTATAACCAAATTGGCATATGGGCTCCTATCTGCTTGCTTATATTAAGAATATTGCAAGGGATTGGGCTTGGCGGTGAATGGGGCGGTGCTGTACTAATGACTTTTGAACATGCACCCCTAAAAAAAAGGGGTCTATATGCAAGTTTGCCTCAAATTGGACTATCAATAGGCTTGCTTTTGTCATCTGGGGTTGTGGGAGTACTTTCTTCTACTTTATCTGACAGTCAGTTCATGTCATGGGGATGGCGTATAGCTTTTGCGCTTAGTTCCATATTGATATTCCTAGGTTTATGGATTCGGCTTAATATTTCGGAATCGCCTGAGTTTAAAAAAGTGAAGGAAAGTAACATAGAATCTAATATGCCAATAAAGGACATGTGGAAAAATAATACTGGTAATGTTCTGGCTGGCATGGGTGCAAGATATATAGACGGTGTGTTCTTTAATGTTATGGGTGTATTTTCAATTACCTATTTAACAAACTCCCTTGATTTATCACGTACCGAGGCATTACTCGGTGTGTCCGCAGCAGCATTTGTCATGTGCTTTTTCATACCTATCTTCGGTCATATATCTGACCGGTTTGGAAGAACTCGAACCTATTTAATTGGTAGTCTTGTAACAGGACTTTCTGCACTTCCTGCTTTTTTGATAATGTCTAACAGTAATGGCAGCACCCTTGTAATCTGGTTGGCACTCATTATCCCTTTGGGAATCTTTTATTCGTCTGTTTATGGGCCTGAAGCTGCTTTATTTGCAGAGCTATTCGAAGCTCCTGTCAGATACACGGGTATGTCATTCGTATATCAATTTTCCGGGATTTTCGCAAGTGGTTTTACTCCCATCATTGCCACTGCATTATTAGGTTATAATAATGGATCTCCCTTTTTACTTAGCTTATATGTTGTTTTTGCTGGTTTAGTGAGCGCAATATCGGTTTGGTGGATTGGTAACAACAAAAAACTTAAATCCACTCCAAATATAAAGTCAGAAGCCATGATAAAAAAAGGATAAATGATCTAATTATTCCCACCAAGTATTATTCCGCAATAAAAAAGTTGAGGGGTATATCCCTCAACTTTTTAGTGTTCAATAACTATTTCCTAAGAAATGTTTCTTTCAATAGGTTGTGGATTTAGCCATTTCATGTTACAGGTAAGGCTGCCTCATCTTTCATTAGCCTTTTTCGGTAAACCATATTGGACAGCTGTACACTCACTTCATAAAGCACAAGCAAAGGGACGATAACCAAAATGTCCGAAATTATATCTGGAGGGGTAATCAGGACCGAGATGACAACCAGGACGAAATAAGAAATCTTACGAGACTTTTTCAATACTGTTGGATTGATGACTCCTAATCTGGTCAGGAACATGACCACAAGCGGCATCTCGAATAAAATCCCGAAAGGTAAGATCAAATTAATCATGAACCGAAAATACTTTTCCGCTGTGAACATCATCTCGAACTGCCCGGCCGATAGGGAAGTGAGGAAACCCAGGACTATTGGAAACAACACAAAATATCCAAATGAGATACCGGTGATGAATAGAATGAAGAGCCCGGGTATGAACCGAAATGTAACTCTTCTCTCTTCCGGTTTCAGCGCTGGAGCCACAAAGCGCCATAACTGATAGGCTGCTAGCGGAATCGTTGCAGCTATTGCACAAACCGCAGCGATAATCATGTATACCCATAGGATCTCACTTGGTCCAAGCACGGCAAGCTTTCCTTCCAAATCCTTAATGAGCAGTTCATAAATATCCTGTACGAATATGAAACTCACTATGAAAAAAGCCAGAAAACCAATCAATGTTTTAATGATTCTGCTTCGGAGTTCCTCCATATGTTCAATAACGTGTAAATCCTTACTTTCCACCTTCACTCCTCCTTTTTAAACATTTTACTTGCACTATTGCAAAAAAGCACTCTCCCTCGAACCCTTCTCATTAAAAGAAGCAGGCGAGTCTTTCCGCCTGCTCTATCCCATTAAATTCATCCCTCTTTTTTAACAGCTCTTAACGCAGCTTTATTCTCATTTTCTTCCTCTTTATCTGAATCATTCACCAATCCTTTGGTTGCACTTTTGAATTCGGATAAAGTTCGACCAAATGCACGGCCGATTTCCGGCAGCTTGGACGGTCCAAAAATAATCAGTGCAATCACGAGGACAATCACCAAACCGGGTATTCCTATATTTGAAAGCATTCTTATTCACTCCTCTGATCTTCTCATTTTTCTTCGCTATATTCTTGTCAATCATCATTATGGTTCCCTATCAATTAGTCACTTTCCCCTGCTTTTTCATTCTTTGTTTTTCATGTGCGCGATTATGGGCACGTGTCCGATCTTCCTCGACTTCGTTCGTTTTTTGTATACCTTCCGTAACCGTTGCTGACGCAACCTTTCTTAGTCCAGTTTGATCCTTATTAAACACAAAAGATGCTCTTGTCGATATATCCGCTTCTGGATCTGTCACGAAAGGAACTACACGGTAATCCGCCTTCCATTGTTCTGGTGTTACTTTGCATCGGACATACCCCCGGTAATCATTAAAGAACTTTATATGTGGATTCTGGCTTAGTATTTTATCCGTATCTGCACGCTTATCTGCTCCGTTTCCACCGGATGTGATGGATGTGCCGACAAACTCCACACCGAAAATCCTTGAATTTGGATCATTGAAATCCGCCTTTAAATTGGCTGCCCAGCTTGCATGTACATCACCGGTCAACACGACCAAATTTTCTATATTATTACTTTTAATTACATCAATCAAACGATCACGTGCAGCCGGGTAACCATCCCAGGAATCCATGCTGAATTTGGGAGCTGTAGGTGTTCCATAATTCCGTTGTGCAAAGAAAATCTGCTGTGGCAGCACATTCCACTTTGTTTTTGATTTCAAAAGATTGTCAGTTAGCCACTGTTCCTGCTCTGGACCTAGCAATGTCCGTTTCGGATCAAGTGACTCAGGCGTTTGCGGGGAACTTCCATCGCCGTTTGCCTGATCATCCCGGTATTGACGGGAATCCAATACAAAGAAAGAGGCCAGATCGCCATATGTGAAACTTCTGTATAACCGCATATCCGCTCCCTTAGGCAAAGATGATTTTCGAAGGGGCATATGCTCATAGTATGCTTGATAGGCGGCGGCCCTTCTCTTGATGAATGCTTCTACCGATTGTCCTTTTTCCGGAATGACATTTGCATAATTGTTTTCAACTTCATGATCATCCCAAGTCACGACCCATGGGAAAGCTGCGTGTGCCGCTTTTAAATGGGTATCAGAGCGGTATTGTGCGTATCTATTTCGATAATCCTCAAGCGTGATGATCTCCGGACCACTATGTACACGGACATTACCTGAAGAAGAAACATATTCATTTGGTCCGTACTCATATATGTAATCGCCAAGATGAAAGACAAGATCCAAATCTTCTTTTGCCAAATGTTTATATGCCGTATAATAACCATGCTCAAATTGCTGGCATGAAACAAAAGCGAATGACAGGTTTGAAACACTTGAACCGATTGGCGGAAGTGTTTTCGTTTTCCCAGTCTGACTTACTTCCCCTCCACTTTTAAAACGGTAAAAATAGACCTTATCCGATTTTAACCCACTTACTTCCACATGAACGGAATGGCCAAGTTCCGGCCTGGCTATTTCCTTGCCTTGTTGTACAATCTTTCTGAAATTTTCATCATTTGCCACTTCCCATTTAACGGAAATGGCTTCTTGTGTCATACCTCCTCCATTTAACGGATCAGGTGCCAGCCTTGTCCATAAAACAACACTATCCGAGAGCGGATCACCTGAAGCTACACCGAGAGTAAATGGATAATCACTGAATTTCGGGGCAGCATTCACTTCAATGCCGCCCATTGATTGGGCAAGGGCAAGACCTAATGAAAGTCCGGCAAGCTTACTTGCTCCCTGGATAAAGTTTCGGCGGTCCATGTTCTTACCTAATTCGCTCCAATTCTTAATTAAATCATCCATTGCTCTTTCATTATTCATTGATCTTTCCCTCCTATTATTTGAATCTGGTTCAAGTATAGTATGGCCCTTTTAAAGGTATATGAATAAATGTAAATCAACAAATTTCCAATTAGGGATTTTCATGCAGGACTTATGGATCTCTTTAAACATTAAAAAAGATCTGATTCACTCATGCATTTACATGGACCTACAAACTTTTTACATATAACCTAATTCTTTTAACCTATTTTTCTTAATGAATCATTTATTTAATCGTTACAAATAACTTCCATGGGCTATTTTAACAAGGAAATTTTTTTAATAAACTTATAGTATTTCATCTGTTTATGTAAGCCTAATGAAGTCTCCGAGATAGTAGAATAAAAGAAAGATACAAAATCGGACTAATGAATGTCCAAATAATTTATGAGTAATCACTCACTTTTTATTTAAAAACATCCTAATTTATGTAATAATGGTTTCATAATAAAAAATGAAAGTACTTGAGGGATTCTGCATTGGAGAGTATGGAAGCATTACATGAAAAAATTGAGATATTGAGGAAAGAATTAATAACTACAGGAATGATATATGGTTTTACAGCCCCAACAACATTATATAAAAGCCAGGAACTAGATAAACTGTTGAATTTACTTAGGAAATGAAAAAGAACCAAATGATTAAAAATATATTTAATTCTACCAATACTTCTTGGGATTGGGATCATTACAACTGCACACATGGAGTTATTTTAGAATTATTTTTAATAGTCACTATGTAGTTCATGCAGCATATTTCTCTTACTTAACCACCTCGTATTCTTTTCTTGGACCCGTGGACTAATTTTTCTGTAATATATCTAATGAATGATCATCCCTTCTAACCTAATGCTTCCCAGTCAAGTCTTCTACGTCTTATTTTGTTGGTTGGAATTGTGCCGTAGAACAATTTGTTTAGGGTCATTTTGAGCACATTCTTTCTCCCCATTAAAAAGCATCCAAATTGAATGGATGCCTTTTTTATTGAATTTTTCTTTTATGTCCTGCATTAAATAAAAAACGATCTATCTCATTTAAATTTATGAATGGTGTGAGTTTAAAATATCAACGAATCTTTTAATTTGTCAGGGCCAACCTAATATTTCCGCTGTGTTAATGATTTTTTTTACTATTTTAGTGACTGAAGCCCTTTCAATTCAGGGACAACATTGCTTATCTCCCTTCCAGTAACCGCTGCAACGAGGTTCTTCGCCGCAAGCATGGCCATATCAAATCGTGTTTGATGAGTAGCTGAACCTATATGCGGCAAGGTAACCACGTTCGGCATAGCTAAAAGCGGATTGTCGGTCGTTACTGGTTCCTGTTCAAATACATCCAAACCGGCTGCAAGGATTTCCTTATTTTGCAGTGCTTCAATGAGGGCCTTTTCGTCCACCGTCTGACCGCGGGATGTATTGATAAAGATCGCAGATTTTTTCATCAGTGCGAATTGCTCCCGTCCCATAAGATGCTTCGTCTCCGGCGTATAAGGGACCATTAAAAGAACGAAATCGGATTCCCTTAAAAGGTGCTCTAAAGAGGAGTAGGTTGTATTGAGCGTTTCCTCCACTTCAGATTTTCTTCGCCGATTATGATACAAAACTTCCATGTTAAAACCGAATTTGCCTCGTCTTGCAATAGATTCCCCAATTCTCCCCATACCGATGATGCCCAATGTTTTTCCATGAACATCAACGCCAAAGAGGGGTTCATCGCCTTTATTTCCCCACTTGCCATCCTTTACAAGCTTGTCCAGTTCCGGAATACGGCGAGCTGCTGAGAGCATTAAGGCTAAAGCTAAATCAGCCACGGTTTCATCGAGAACATCAGGTGTATTTGTACCGATTATGCTTCTCTTTTTCATTGCCTCTAGATCAAAGTTGTTGTAGCCTACCGAGATATTGCTGACAGCCTTTAGACATGGTGCATGGTCCAGAAATTCATCATCTATTTTTTCTCCTGTGATGAGCAGTCCCTCCACATCGGAAATTTCCTTTAACAGCTGGCTTCTGGTGATTGGTTCAGGGCCGTTCCATTTTTCATACTGACAATATTTCGAAATAAATGCCTCTGCCTCGGCCGGTACTGTTCTTGCTATATACACTTTTGGCATCAATTAATGTCCTCCTCGGTTACCCTATTCTTGAATAGGAAGTTTTACAATAAACCAATAACAGATTGCGGCGCATCCGGCGATTAAACCGCCAGATATAAAGGCAAGAGAGTAAGAACCAGTTGCATCCACTATCATGCCTGCCACAACAGGGGAAAAGGCTCCACCAAAATAACCGCCAAAATTCTGAATTGCACCTACGGAAGCAACCATGGAAGGAGGAGCAATGTCACCGGCAAGTGCCCACGCGCTGCCTGTAATGGCAGAAATAAAACAAAGTGCAAGGGTCAGTAATGTTAAGGTAATAGCGAGCCCTTTGGCAAGTGGAACTGCACATACAACAATAGCGGCCGAGATGGCACATATACTAATTAAGGCACGCTTTGCTTTAATAGGTGTAGTAATTCCCTTGTCGACCCATTTTTTAGTAAGATATCCTCCGAAAATATTGCCAAAGATTCCTCCAAGCCAAGGAATACCAGCATATATACCCATTTCTTTAAGTGAGACATGATGGACATCAAACAAATAAAGGGGAAGGAAGACAAGGAAAATGTTCCAAATCCAAATGGTACAGAAGAAGCCCAGAATCATCCCCCACACGCTTCGATATTTAAATAACGAACCCCATTTTATTTTTGATGATTGAATGCCTTGCTCCACTCCACCACCTTCCGACTTAATGTAATCAAATTCCTCCTTGGAAAGTTTTTGGCTTTTTTCAGGATTTTTATAAAAAATAACAAAACCGATCGCGAAGATGATGCCGATCACACCCGTTATATAAAACAGCGCTCTCCACCCAAAAGTCACCATGATGAAAACGAGAATTGGCGGTGCAATGGCTGGTCCCCATTTGGACGAAGAATCCCAAATTCCAGTTGCCAAGCCTCGTTCCTTTTTAGGAAACCAATACGAAGTGATTTTAGCCATCGTCGGAAAACACGGTGCTTCTCCCACTCCAAGTAAAATCCGTGCAGCAATAAATGAACTCATTTTATGAACGGCTCCGGTTAAAATGGTCGCACCGCTCCACCAAATAAGCGCAATTGTATACACCTTTTTGGTCCCGAACCGATCAATCAGCCAGCCGGAAGGAAGCTGCATTATTGCATAACTCCAAGAAAAAAAGGTTCCCAATAGCCCGATTTCGGTCACGCTTAGTCCGAGATCCTTCATCATTTCGGGAGCTGCAATGGAGAGGTTGGCCCGATCTAGATAGTTGATTATTCCCCCAATCAATAACCAGATGACGACGGTCCAGCGAAATTCCCGTCCAATATTTAATGGTTTTTCTTGCTTTGTTTCCATTCTTGCTTCCATATCTTATCCCTCCTTGTTATATAAAACGCCATAAATGGCAGCGCTTCCAAAATAAGAAAAGGCCAAAGTTCACACTTGGAGAATATGTATAGACAAGGAGGTTATTGTTTTATAATATAAAACCCGGTTTTTGTTTTGTGACAAAAAATAAAAAGAAAATTCCATTTATTCTGTAAAGTATCGTATTATGAGGATGTGTGATTGTCAATCTTTATTCTTATTTTTAGGATTATATTCCTAGTAAACGTTTTATGCCAAGTGGGGAAAAATTGATAGACCATTTTTTGAGAGTAAAATCATAACAACCTTTAGCCCACGATCCATTTCCATCTCTGGCTTTGCTACCGGAAAGGCTTAGAGACGTTTTTAATTATTTTTCTATAAGATAAGCAAGCGCTCCTGATACATGCGGGACGTCCATAGACGTACCTGATAAAGCAGTATGTAGTTTACCAGAAAAGTGGGACATTAATTGTTCACTTGGCACTGCTGAATCCACTTTTCTATTGGTATTATTAAATCTTAATGGAAGCTGGGATGGTTAATGGAGTTTCCACTACTTCCTGATAAGCACCCGGAATACTGTTTTCATTTATTGTGGAGATTCCATCCCTTTGCACATTTACTACAACTATATTTTTTAACAGCATTTTTAAAAGAGGAATGAAAGGCTGGCTCATCATCCGTTCCTCACAGTGACATTGAGTTACGCTTACCTCCTCTCCTTTTAGGATCGAGGCATAGTTGTCTTGAGCTTAAAAGCAATAAGTGGAAATACGAAATCACAAAAAAATAACATGAGATATTATGTTAGAATTTTTTAAACGGAAATAAAAGAATAATATTAAACTATTGATCGTTAGTTCAATAAGAAAAAGAGCCGTTGTAACAGCTCCTTGTCCCACTCTTTCACCCTTTTGAAACGATAGGGTAATCTTTCTCCTACTTATTTTTTACTCTTTGCATCCGCTTGTGCTTATATTGTTCAAAATCCCACTCAGACAAAAATTCTTTTGCAGAAGTATAGCCTGATTTATAGAGAAAGTCGATTTCATCCTCATTCAGTTCGAAGTCCGTTGCGTTGATGCCGCCAGTAGGAATTTGAATCGTGCGTTCAATCGTTTCTTCGTTCATATGTCGTAAATCATGGGCTTGAAGCATCGTTTTAAATATATTTTTGAAAAGGTGGATTGGCGTTGGTATAACCGGATCTATATTAACTTTATCTTTCACAAAATGGAATCCGAATGTTGGAAAGCGAGGATTGTCTGTATCGAAAATCCATATTGGGAAGTTACTAAGTAAACCACCATCTAAAATGTAGGATTTTTTCCGATCTTTTGATTTCCAAATAACCGGACGGAAGAAAAATGGTAGAGAGGCACTCATCATTACGGCAGTTGAAACTTTTAAATCAGCAGGAGACATCCCATAGCGTTCCAAATCATCTGGCAAAATAAGCATCTGACCATTCGAAACATCAGACGCAATAATCTTCAACTTTCCATCTGGAAGATCCGCGAATGTCCTAATCCCTTTTTCTGAAAGAAGAGAATCCACCCACGTTTCCAAATAGTCGTTTTTAAAAATCCCAAGATGAACCATAAGTTCCAAAAATGATCCAAAAATAGGAATTTGATTTAGGATTGTCCTGCCTCGCATCTTTGAGTAGTTGATTTCACTATACCGTTCTCTAATTTCATGGCTTTTATAGCCACTAGCCAAAAGAGCTGCGATTACTGCTCCTGCTGATGTCCCAGCGAGTCTTTCCCATTCTACTTTTTCCTCTTCCATTGCTTGAATCGCTCCAATAAAAGCAATTCCCCTGACCCCCCCACCTTCAAAAACGGCATCTGCTTTCATTTTTTTCCACCCCTCGATAAGAGTTATTATAATTATTAACAATAATTTCAAATAAAGCGAATTTTCACACTCTTAAAATCCAAAAATCAGCCCCGTCAGTTGAAGAATATAACCGCCAGCTATCGATGATTGGAATTAATGATGGTTCTATTTTTCTACCAAATTAATTCGCTAACAGGATCTGGATTCTCATGGTTGTCTTTTTCAATCTCTAACACAACTTCTGTAATATCATGTTCTTTGCTCTTGCCAGCTTTTCAGGTTGTTCGCATGATTAACCGCACTTCTAATCTCTGTTTATGCTTTCCATCCCTGATTGACAATTGGTTGCATATCCATCCATTTTTCTTTTTTTATTTTTTAAAACCTTTTTCAATACTACATGTCTGCTGATTCCCTATTTGAGAAACCCTTCATCTACTATGGCTCTACTACTATATTAAAAGTAGAAAAGCCCCCCTTAACATGGGTGAACGCAAAAGTGATGATAATCAAACATAATAACTGTAGTAGGATGACATCTTTTATCATGGTATGTATATAACGAGGCAATTGCATGGACAAATTAACAGATACCTTCAAAAAAAACTTTATCGAATCAAAATAATGTTTAAATTGTTGAACTAATGCCTCAAAATGGGTAAGGTCATTTATGTAAACTAACAGAATTTAATTATTTATCTTTCTTCCAAAATAGTAAAGTATCTACCCCACTTCTTCTTTTATTTAGGCTACTAAACTGGAGTTAGTATAGTTTCATGGACACATTTTAGTTAAGTCCTTACAATGATTTTTGAGAGGATGTGTCCGTCTTGGAACGTAAGAATACAGGTAAAAAATACAATAATGAATTCAAGAAGACTATTGTAGATCTTTATCACTCGGGTAATTCGGT
>NZ_JAGGQN010000001.1:0-213146 GCF_018613275.1 Bacillus sp. ISL-4 | reverse complement strand
TTTTTGGGTTCACTTCAAATTATTGAGTTCTCTTTTTTATTATGAAAATCAACAATATCCATTAACATAGCTTAGAAAATAAAAGAATTCACGAGTAAATCGGCAAAACTCACGAGTAAAACCGCCAAATTCACGAGTAAACTATCTAAACTCACGAGTAATACCGCCAAATTCACGAGGAAACAACAAACTCACGAGTAAGCCACCCAAATTCACGAAGGAAGCCGGCTGAACTCACTGGTAAACCAATCAAATTCATGTGTAACCATCCAAATTCATGAGTAAACAGGCCAAGCTCAAGGGTAAACCATCCCAATTCGCGTAAAACTACAAACGAACTCCCATTTTATAGTATTTCATGGGAAAGTTATGTATAGTTAGTAGTATATTAAAATTGAATATTCTGAAAAAATAAGGAGAGGTGTTATGAGTTTAACAATCACTGATTTGTTCATCGGCCAGGTTGCTAGTATGCAACGTACATTTAATGAATCTGACGTAAAATTATGTAATGAATTAACAAAAGATTATAGTCCGATTTATCAAGTGAATAAAGAAGCATGGAAAAGTAATTTCAGCAAGCCGGTTGTACCTGGTTTGTTAACGGAAGGCCTTATCACTCAAGTGATCAGTGAAAAACTCCCTGGTAGTGCCTGTATACTTTTACAAAAGGAATTGGTCTTTTATCATCCAGTACATATAGGCGATATGATTTCAGCGGAACTGGAGGTCATTGATATTAATTTGAATAGAGATTGGGTTACGCAAAAGGTGACTTGTTTTAATCAGGCAGGAATTGAAGTCATTAAGGGTCAAGTTGTAATCTTTGTCTTAAGTAATCAAGGTATTAGGTGATGTGAATGGAAAATGTTAAAAACGTAATAAGGAATTGGGGATCAATTGAAGTTGATGAAAATGGAAGAATTATAGGCGCCACTGCTGATTTTTATGAATATTTCATGATTATGCCGACTGATTTGATAGGAAAGTCCATTACGAGAGTCATTCACACTTCTTCCAACTTTTCTTTGAAAGGTCTGGCCCACAAACATGTGTTTTCTGGTGTGATCAGCGGACACTCTTGTTTTATAAGGGTATTTCGAAGAGAAGCTGATACCATTTATACCGTAATAATCCGCCAAGACGAACTGGAATACAGTGATTTAGTGTATTTTGCTAACTCTTTGGAGAAGAATAAAGCCAAGAAAAATTCCGTGGTTCAAAGTCGATATAGCTTCGAAGAGATTGTTGGCAAGAGTAAGGAGATTGGGAGGGTAAAAGAGCTGGCCGCCAGAATAGCTACTAGCAGTTCAACAGTACTGCTTACAGGGGAAACGGGAACGGGAAAGGAACTTTTTGCCCAAGCGATCCATAGTTTGAGTACAAGAAAAGCACAGGCTTTTGTGCCGGTAAATTGTGCCGCGATTCCAGATGAATTATTTGAATCGGAGATTTTTGGTTATGAAGCTGGCGCTTTTAGCGGGGCGAAAAAAGAAGGTAAGCCTGGAAAAATAGAATTAGCCCAAAATGGTACGTTGTTTTTAGATGAGATTTCTGAATTGCCTTATCAGGCTCAAGGAAAGCTATTACGAGTTTTACAGGAAAGGGAAGTGGAAAGACTAGGCGGGACGGGGACTAAAAATGTTGATATACGTATTATCGCGGCGACGAACAGGGATTTAAGAACCCTTATTCAAGAAGGGAAATTCCGCCAAGATTTATATTATCGACTTTATGTTTTTGAATTGAAAATTCCTTCTTTAAGGGAGCGGCACGAAGATATTCTTCCTCTGGCATATCATTTCATCGAGTATTTCAATAACAAGTTAGGGTCCGATGTGAAAGAAATTGATCCTAAACTCCAAGATTGGCTTATCCAATATGAATGGCCTGGTAACATCCGTGAAATCAAAGCGATAATCGAACGCGGAATGAATATCGTAGATGGAGGGACTCTAACTCTGGATTCTTTATATTTTACACCTAATTTCATATTGGAGGTTCCCTCATCTATGGATAATTCTATGACCGGTACGTTGGATGAAATTGTAGGTAATGCTGAAAAATCCGCCATTCAGCGAGCATTAAAAGATTCGGAAGGGGATCGTTCTTTAGCAGCTCAAAAGCTGAAAATTCATGTTGCTAGTTTATATAGGAAAATTGCCAAATACAAATTGAAATAGCGGTATCATCCAATGAAATGTAATCAGGGTAACCATTAGAGCACACTTATAAAGTGTGTATTTTTTTTGAAGTTTCGCAAATTTGATTTGCAGAAATGAGAAAAATGCAAACATGCGAAAGGTTTTGGAAACTATGGCCAAATATGCAGCGGATTCAAGTTGGCACACAACTTGCAATAATAGTTTGTCATGTAAGAGGTTTCATGTTTAGTAGAATGTTCAAAATATAGGTGTCAGATAAATTAGTAATTAATCAGGGGGGTAATGATGTGCTGAATTTTTCATTTACGGAAGAACAAGATTATTTTCGTAAAATATTGAAAGAATTTGCGAAGGAAGAGTTGCTTCCACATTATACAAAATGGGATCGCGAAGAGATTACTCCAAAACATTTGTGGAAAATGCTAGGGGAACTTGGCGTGAATGGTCTCCGGATTCCAGTGGAATATGGCGGAAGCGGTGCGGACTGTGTGACAACGGGGATAGCTGCTGAGGAGATAGGTCGTGGTGATTTCAATCTCACTTACGCGGTGATGTTGAATGCATTAATCGGTGAAATTATCAATAATCACGCTAGCGAGGAACTGAAAAAGGAGTGGCTTCCCAAAATATCAAGTGGTGAAAAAATTGTTGGAATTGCCATTACGGAGCCATCCGCCGGTACGGATGCAGGCGGAATTAAAACAACAGCTGTACATAAAGGGAATAAGTATGTGCTTAATGGAGAAAAGTCTGGAATAAGTGTAGCTATGTGTGGAGATGCCTTTGTTTTATTTGCAAAGACGGAACCTGAACGGGGAAATCGAGGGATAAGTGCTTTCATGGTTCCTGCCGATATTCCGGGTGTTGAATGTAGAGGGTACACGGACATGGGGAATATCCCCATTGGAAGAGGTTCGATATATTTAACCGATGTCGAGATTCCGGAAGAGTATAGGATCGGTCTTCAAAATAAAGGGTTTTCCCAAGTGATGAATGGGTTCGATTTAAGTCGGCTGTTAATAGGGCTGCAATGTGTGGGCACCGCTTCACAAAGTATCGATGAAACCATCGAATATGTGAAAATCAGACATTCATTTGGTAAACCGTTGGCGACATATCAAGGAGTCTCCTTCCCCATTGTGACCCACTATACCCAATTAGAACTGGTGAAGTGGCAAGCCTACCGAGGACTTTGGCTTCGTGACCAAGGGCTGAATCATAGTAAAGAATCGGCTTCCGTTAAGTGGTTAGGTCCTAAATATAGTGTAGAAGCTATCCATGAATGTTTATTGTTGAATGGTCATTATGCTTATACGAAGGAAATGCCTCTTGAGCAACGCTTGCGTGATGTGATTGGGTTGGAAATTGGTGATGGCACTGCACAAGCCAATATGATGGTCATTGCAAAGGACATTATAGGAAAGGAGTTCCGTTCTCATTAATCCAATGGATTAGTATTTTTACATTCAGTTGAAACGGAAATTATTACGAAGAAATCGAAATTATTTGCAGTCGTATTAGGTACCGATTAAGTTCGTAATTAACAGTGAATTGATGTGATACAAGGCAAAACATCCTTAATAGACTGAGATAATGAAGGGAATGAAAACGATGGAATTAACTGATGTAATCTATGAAAAAAAAGGTGGAATTGCAAAGATAACAATGAACAGACCTAAAGTTTACAATGCTTTTCGTGCCAGAACCATTCAGGAATTAATTTGGGCTTTCCGGGACGCTTGGGATGATAATCGTGTTGGTATAGTGATTCTGACTGGAGCAGGTGAGAAGGCATTTTGTGTAGGTGGAGATCAAAAAGAAAAGGGAGAAGAAGGGGGATATAATCATTCGGGTGGTTTAGGTGGCGGAATGGGACTGGAAATCGAAACGCTGCACCAAACGATCCGCAACATTCCTAAGCCGGTCATTGCAGCGGTTAATGGGTTTGCCATCGGAGGCGGGCATGTCCTTCATGTCATTTGTGACCTAACAATTGCTTCTGACACGGCAAAATTTGGCCAGAGTGGACCAAAGGTCGGTAGTTATGATGCAGGTTTTGGTTCAGCTTATTTAGCACGAATTGTCGGAGAAAAGAAAGCAAGGGAAATCTGGTATTTATGTGAACAATATTCTGCACAAGAAGCAAAAGAAATGGGACTTGTAAACAAAATCGTTGCCTCGGAACAACTTCACGAGGCAGCAGAAGAATGGGCAAGAAAGATCCTTGAAAAGAGTCCTACTGCGCTAAAAATGCTCAAATATTCCTTTAATGCAGATAGTGCCAACATTCAAGGGATTTCTCAACTATCGATGGGCAGTTTAGCGATGTTTTACAATACAAAAGAATCGGAAGAAGGAAAAAACGCCTTCCTAGAAAAGAGGCCTGTAGATTTTAAAAAATTCAGAGGTTGATGAGGGGGATGAAAACTGGTGAAATTGGAGACGATTTTGACTCAGGAATATGTGGGGGAATTTCAAGGCGTTTGGCCAAACCGAACCATCTTGGATTATTTGAATGATGCTATAGTAAAGCATCCAGATAAGATGGCGATTATCGATAAAAAAAGTAGTTTTACTTACAAGCAGCTTGGTAAGTTGGTCGATCGGATCGCTTTGGGTCTCTTGCATATAGGATTGGGTAAGGGGGATGTTGTCTCTTTTCAACTGCCTAACTGGAATGAATTTATAATCTTGCACTATGCTGTTACAAGAATCGGTGCCATTAGTAATCCATTGATACCTATTTATCGAGATAGGGAAATTGGCTATATGGTTGGGATGGCAGAATCTAAAATGATTGTTGTACCAGAGTATTTCCGTGGGTTTTATTACCCTGACATGATTGAAAGACTAAGTCATCAATGGCCATCAATGAAACATAAATATGTGATCGGTGACAGTGCGCCGAATGGGATGAAACTGTTCTCCTCCTTATTTGAGGAACCTTGGGAAGACCGGATGGATTCATCCATTTTGGATGAAATCACACATGACCCCAATGATGTGACTGAAATTATCTTTACCTCGGGAACCACAGGGAGTCCAAAAGGAGTTATGCATACACATAATACTCTTTGTATATCAACGAATTTTTGGATTGACCGCTTACAGTTAACATCCGATGATGTTCTTTTCATGGCGTCAACGTTCGCCCATCAAACAGGTTTTGGTTATGGAGTTAGGCTCCCTACTCATATTGGAGGTACGGGAGTCTATCAAGACATTTGGAATCCGAGAGAATTTATTGATTGGGTTGAGAGGGAAAAGATAACGTTTACGGCCGGAGCCACTCCTTTTCTGCAAGATACGGTTCAAATGGAGGGGATAGAAAGGTATGACCTTAATTCGCTACGAGTCTTCGTAGCTTTAGGTGCCCCGATTCCCAGGCATTTAGTAAAGGAAGCCATGGAAAAAGTACCGTTCAAGATATTGTCAGGATGGGGGCAAACAGAAGATGGCTTGGTAACCTTGACGAGACTTGAAGATCCAGAAGAAAAACTGACGAATACCGACGGAATTCCGTTTCCGGGAATGGAACTAAAGGTCGTCGATTTTGAAGGGGAGGTCTGTGCCCCGAATATAGAAGGTTCTTTATTAGTAAAGGGTCCGGCTCTTTTTGTCGGCTATTTTAAACAAATCGATGATACTTTAGCTGAGTATAGTGACGGATGGTTCATTACCGGTGATCGAGCATTCATTGATGAAGACGGATATATTCGGATTTCTGGAAGAAACAAAGACATAATCATACGTGGCGGTGAAAATATTCCAGTCGCTTATGTTGAAAATGTATTATATGAACACCCGGATATTTCTAGCGCTCAGGTTATTGCTGTTCCAGATTCCCGTCTTCAGGAAAAAGCATGTGCATGTATCAGCATGAAAATGGGCAAGAGCCCGATCACGATGGATTCCATGCAGGAATTTCTCTCGGAAAAGGGTTTGGCCAAACAATATTGGCCTGAATTTCTTGAAATAATGGATGAATTTCCTCGTACGGCAAGCGGGAAAATCCAGAAATTCCGGCTCCGGGAAATGATAAATGAAAAGATAATCGACAATATATAAGCAACTTAAATAAATCCATATTGACTAAATGGTGAAAGTGGAGGGAAATATGATGAATAAAAGAGTGGCATTTATTACCGGTGCTGGAAGCGGAATAGGCAGAGAGATTGCAAAAAAATTGGCTTCTCGCAATTTTAACATCATAGTGGCTGATATAAATTATAAAAATGCTGAGGAAACGGTTTCTTTAATCGAAAAGTCGGGTTTTGAAGCTAGAGCGGTCCATTGTGATGTAACGAAATTAGAAAGTGTTAAAAAAGCCGTTGAAGAATCAGTGAACCATTATCATAGAATAGATATATTGGTTAATAATGCAGGCTGGGATAAGGTGGAACCTTTTTTAAAGAGTGATCCTAGCACTTGGAAAAGGATTATCGATATTAATTTACTTGGGCAGATCCATACTTGCAAGGAAATTTTACCTCTCATGATTGAAAATGGTTACGGAAAGGTAGTGAATATTGCATCCGATGCGGCTAGAGTAGGATCAAGTGGAGAGGCAGTTTATTCGGCTGCTAAGGGAGGAGTGATTGCCTTTACAAAAACGATAGCAAGAGAAATGGCACGTCACAAACTCAACATCAATTGTATTGCGCCAGGTCCTGCTGATACGCCCCTATTTCAAGAAATAGGCTCTTATAATGAAGGTATAGCAGGCGCCTTGGAAAAAGCGATTCCGTTTCGTCGGCTAGCTCAACCAGAGGACATTGCCAGTGCCGTTGCCTATTTCGTTTCGGAAGATGCAGGGTATATTACGGGGCAAACACTTTCCGTAAATGGTGGATTAACAATGGTTTAATCAATCAAGTTAGGTGGTTATACAAAATTGAAAGGCTAGTAAACCTAAAGCATTAGGTTGAAAACTTTTTCTAATACGTTTGACAATTGGATTTATCGTGTTAATATAAAGGCAAATGAAAATTAAATATACAATTTGTACCACTAGGGGTGCTTTATAGGTAAAAGATGTTTTTACCGCAGAAGCTGAGATTAAAGTATGACTTTAAGACCCTTAGAACCTGATCTGGTTTATACCAGCGTAGGGAAGTGGGGTCTGGAACAATACGTTTCTGTATTTTTTCAAGTACAACCACTTTCTTTACGTTTAAGAAAGTGGTTTTTTGTTTGCAAAAAAAGGGGTGATAAAAGTTTTTTTTCTGTAAGATTCATTGAAAAATACAATTTGGAGGTAATGGACATGAAGTTTTCAGAGGAAGTTCGTCGGGAAGTTGATCATATTTGGGAAGCTAGTTTTAATCACCCGTTTGTTGCAGGAATAGGAGATGGCACATTACCATTGGAGTGTTTTCGTTTTTATGTCATGCAAGATGCCTACTATTTATCTCATTTTGCCAGGGTTCAAGCTTTAGGGGCAGTCAAAGCTACAGATTTACATACAACAAGCAGGCTTGCCGGCCATGCACAAGGAACATATGAAGCGGAGTTGAAGCTTCATGAGAATTTTTCTGAGAGATTAGGCATCACAAAAGAAGAAAGGGAAAATTTCAAACCCGCCCCGACTGCTTATGCTTATACTTCCCATATGTATCGTGCAGCTTATTCGGGACATTTAGGGGATGTTATTGCAGCTATCTTGCCGTGTTACTGGCTGTATTATGAAATAGGTGAAAAGCTGCAAGGGTGCATACCCGAAGAGCCGATTTATCAAGAATGGATAGCGGCCTACGGAGGAGAGTGGTTCCGCACTTTGGTGGAAGAACAAATTGCGAGGCTTGATGAGATTGCTGAAAAAGTAACAGATGAAGATAAGGAGAGAATGAAAGAGCATTTTATCCTTAGCAGCCAATATGAATACTCATTTTGGGAAATGGCTTATCGTTTAGAGACTTGGCCTGTGCATCAGGAAACACTAGAAGTATAAAGGAGAATGAAATAATGAAAAGAGGATTGAAATTAACGGATATATTAGTCACGATCGTGATTGCGGTAGCATTTGGAATCGTTTATATCCTTTGGGGTTCGATTTACTATTCCGTTAAACCATTAGGATTACATCTGGATCAACTTATTTATGGAATGTGGTTTATAGCTGGCCCCGTCGCCTTTTTAATTTTAAGGAAACCGGGTGTGGCACTTTTGGCGGAGATTGCTGCAGCTTCCGGGGAATTCTTTCTAGGTTCTCCTTGGGGCCTGACCGTACTGTTATATGGTGTGGTCCAAGGTTTGTTCGCGGAACTGGTGTTCATGGCGTTCAAATATAAAAAATTCAATATGTCGGTGGCTGTTTTAGCTGCGGTAGCTTCATGCCTTGCATCAGTACTAATGGATTTTGCATACGGGGAAATAGGTGCACTTTCTGCTTGGAATCTTTTGTTGTTCATGATAGCGAGGTTTATGGGTTCCATATTCTTTGCAGGTGTGACTGCCTATTATCTAGTCAAAGTTCTGGAAGCAACAGGAGTAACCAATCTTGTTCGTCCGGTTACAAGTAAAGATTATGCAGAACTGGATCAAAAGTAGAGGTTGAGGGCCATGGAACCAATCGTTTCAGTTGAGAAGTTAAGGATGAAATTTCCCGGTGATGAATCTTTGATATTCAAGGATCTATCCTTATCGTTTGATAAAGGAGAAAAAGTGTTATTGTTGGGGCCATCAGGATGTGGTAAATCCACACTTTTGCAAGTGTTAAGCGGATTGATTCCGAATTCCATCGAAGTACCGATGAAAGCTGAGAAATTGAAATGCCCTTCTTCATGGGGATATGTTTTTCAAGACCCTGATAGTCAGTTTTGCATGCCATTTGCCGATGAGGAAATTGCCTTCGTACTTGAGAATCTTTCCGTCCCTAGAGAAGAAATGAAAGAGAAAATCCAAAATCATATCCGTAATGTAGGATTGAACCTAGGCCATACAAGTATAGAAACATTATCAGGCGGGATGAAGCAGCGTCTGGCAATTGCTTCAGTATTGGCCCTTGAACCAGAAGTGATATTTTTAGATGAACCGACCGCCATGCTTGATCCGGAAGGAACAAAAGAAATTTGGGACTTATTGAAGGAAGTCGGACGAGACAAAACGGTTATTATCGTCGAGCATAAAATTGACCATGTTTTAGAATTCATCGAACGAATCGTGCTTTTTAACGATGAAGGTCAAATCATGGCTGATGGTCCAAGAGACACCATTCTTTCACTATATAAAAATGAAATGAAAGAACATGGAATTTGGTTCCCTGGTGTTTGGGATGAATATATACAGAAGTATGCACCCATTCGTGAACAATTTACAGATGGTTCACTCCTTATGCATGTGCAAGGATTTAGCGGTTTTCGGAATAAAGAGGGAAAAATCAAGGTTGAAGAGCTGAAGGTTCATTCAGGGGAATGGATTGTAATCAGGGGAGAAAATGGCGCGGGGAAGAGTACTCTGTTGCATGCACTGATGCAGTTCATAAAAACGAATGGTAAGTATGAATTAATGGGGACCCCCATTAAAAGGGTGAAAAACCCAACGGATCATATGACGTTTGTCTTTCAAAATCCTGAGTTTCAGTTCGTTGCCAATACTGTATATGAAGAGATTGCTTATTCATTGCGAATTGACAAAAGGCCGCAACAAGAAATAGATGAGAGAGTCCGCACATTGCTTAAAGTGTTCCGCCTTGAGGAACATCGGGATAAACATCCGTTTCAATTATCAATGGGTCAAAAGCGTCGCTTAAGCGTAGCTGCTTCAATCGTAATAGACAAAAAAATCATTCTCCTGGATGAGCCAACCTTTGGCCAAGATTCGAAAAATACCTTTGCTTTACTGGAATGGTTTGAGGAATATCGAAGGCGCGGAATAACAGTGATCATGGTAACTCATGACGATCAAATTTCAAAAAACTTTGCAACCAGGATCTGGACGGTTAAGGACGGAAACGTAATAAGTGATGAAAACATTGCACAGGCCGGATTATTGGAGACTAAAGTTTTATCACTTTAAAAGGAGTGTCATGTAGATGAATGTTTCAAATGCAGAAACATGGCTCCATAGAATTAATCCAAGCCTTAAACTTGGTGTACTGATTGTGTTATGCATCGTGGCGTTATTCATTCATGACCTGAATTATATGATGAATATGACCATTGGCGTATTACTTTTATTTTTGTTTTTTACCGGGCATTCGATAAAACGAATCTTACTTTTGTCGATTCCCTTTTGTTTCATTTTTATATCCACCTCTTCTGCAATGATATTATTCGGGCAAGGTGAGACGCTTTGGTTTGAGTGGGGCCTAATATCGATTACGGAAGAAAGTTTCATGAGGGGATTACTGGTGGGCTTTCGGGCTTTGTTCTTTGCGGCCCTTGGTTTAACTTTTTCCTTAACGACGAGGCCAGTGAACTTGTTTTATTCGTTAATGCAGCAAGTTAAGCTTAAACCGAAATATGCCTATAGTTTCATGGCGGCATTAAGGCTGATCCCCATCATGATGGAGGAGTTCCAAACGATACGAAACGCGATGAAGGTACGCGGTTTCGAAAGAGGAAAAGGGATAAGATCGGTATATTTTAAAATGAAAGCCTATTCCATCCCATTGTTATCCGGAAGCATCAGACGTGCTCACCGAATCGCGGTTGCGATGGAGGCAAAGCGATTTACAGACACTCGGGATCGAACATACTATTATGAATTTGGGTTTTCAAAAAAGGATCATGGTTTCATTTTGTATTTTATCATCCTGCTGTTGGCTGGCTTTTATCTATCGATTCAATTCCCGTTAGTATCTATTTGATTTTTTTGAGATTGTAACTTTACTAGTTAGGGGTTCTTAGTATGAATGCACATGAATTGCATATTATTTCTACTGGGAAACAGCCAATTGAAAAGTTTGTGGAGATAGCTTCAAACATTCAGGAACATGTTGATTTCTTTTATCTAAGGGAAAAGCAAATGAGTGCATCGGAACTCTATCGAGCAGTGACCCTATTAAATGATAATAAGATTCCGCTTTCTAAGATCGTCATTAATGACCGGGTGGATGTAGCCTGGGTACACAAAGTATTTGGTGTGCAATTGGCTTTTCATAGTTTAGATGCGGGAGTCGTAAAAGGAGCTTTTCCAGGGATGAATGTTGGCTGTTCGATCCATTCCATGGATGAAGCGAAAACTGCATTCAGCAAAGGGGCCAATTCCGCGATTTATGGACATATTTTTGAAACGGATTCAAAAATCGGACTTCCTCCTAAGGGAGTAAAGGAGCTTCATGCAATCACAAGAAATGTCAATCTTCCGATAATTGCGATAGGCGGAATAACACCTTTCAATTGCCAAGTCGTTCTTGATGCGGGGGCACGCGGAATTGCCGTCATGTCAGGTGTGCTTGAAGCTGAAAATCCGATTAAAGCCGTTAAAGAATATTCGAAGGCTTTGGGAAAGGAGACATAAGATGAATTCCATATATGATGCAATCATTGTTGGGGGAGGAGTAATAGGTGGATCCATCGCTTTTCAATTAGCCAAACGAGGTAAAAAGGTCCTCTTATTGGAAAAAGATAGACTCGCCAGTAAAGCATCCAGTGCTGCAGCCGGGATGTTAGGGGCACAATCCGAGTTGGATGCTGATGACCCACTTTTTACATTGGCAAGCCGAAGCAGGGGGATGTTTCCTGCACTGGCGGAAGAATTAAAAGACATAAGTGGAATAGACATCGAATTAGTGAACAAGGGCATGTTTAAGGTGGCGCTAACGAATGATCAGGTAGCCGAGTTGAAGAACATGATCAGAGTCCAGCAAGATGCGGGACTTGAGGCTGAATGGCTATCGACTGCCGAAATAAGGAAAACGGAACCGCTTCTATCAGATGAGATTAAGGGAGCCATGTTCATTCCGAAGGATGGACAAGTTTCAGCCACTAGGCTGTCGCTCGCTTTTACTGAATCTGCAGCTGCCCTTGGTGTAGATATAAAGGAATTTGTCCATGTCTCCGATTTAGTTACGGAAAACGGATGTGTGACTGGAGTGGACACGAACATAGGTAGATTTTCAAGTGAAAATGTCATCGTAGCAGCTGGGGCTTGGAGTGCTTTCCTCCTTGAAAAATCAGGGATGAGACTCGACAGTTATCCAGTAAAGGGTGAGTGCTTTTCCGTCCTGACCGATCGTCCATTGCTTGAAAAGACAATCTTCTCACATGGCTGTTATCTTGTGCCTAAAGTTGGCGGAAGAATCATTGTCGGGGCAACGGTTAAAGCGAACACTTTCGATCAAAAGGTAAGTCTTGACGGGATTGCTACGTTAATAGAAAAGGCAACGCAATTGCTTCCGGCGATTAAAGGAACCGAATTGGAAAAGACATGGGCAGGTATACGCCCCCAAACAGGGGACGGATTGCCGTACTTTGGTGAACATCCAGCATGCAAAGGACTTTTCATTGCAACGGGGCACTACAGGAATGGCATCCTGCTTTCTCCAATTACAGGTGTACTTATAGCTGATCTTTTAGAAAGGAAGACAAATGCAGAATGGTCCGCTTTTCGATTGGATCGTTCGATACAGACCCTTTTTTCTTAATGGAGGTGGATGAATTGGAATTGATTATTAACGGGGAAAAAATACGGATTCCTGCTGATGAATCAACAGTTACAGGGCTTTTGCAACACTTTGATTTACATCAAAAAGTGGTGATTGTTGAATTGAATGATGAAATATTAGCAAAAGAAAGTCTAAGTGAAACACTTTTGTCAAATGGAGACAAGGTAGAGATTGTACATTTTGTGGGAGGCGGATGATATGTTAAAGATAGGTTCTTATGAATTTTCTTCAAGATTGTTATTAGGTACCGGAAAGTATCCAAACTTCGATGTTCAAAAGCAATCAGTGGAGGTTTCGGAGACGGAAATATTAACATTTGCGGTCCGGAGAATGAATATTTTTGAAGCCAGTCAGCCCAATTTTTTAGAAAAGCTTGATTTGAAAAAATACACACTCCTTCCCAATACAGCAGGAGCTAAAACTGCCAAGGAAGCAGTGCGCATAGCCCATCTTGCAAAGGCATCTGGCTTATGTGACATGATTAAGGTAGAAGTCATTGGCTGTCAAAAAACACTGCTGCCGGATCCGATTGAAACCTTAAAAGCTGCTGAAGAATTAGTGAAACTGGGATTCACCGTATTACCCTATACTTCGGATGATGTGTTGCTCGCTAAGCGCCTGGAAGAAGTGGGGTGCCATGCAATCATGCCTGGAGCTTCACCAATTGGCTCTGGTCAAGGCATAATAAACCCACTGAACTTACGATTCATCATGGAACAATCAGAGGTTCCAGTAATTGTCGATGCAGGGATTGGAACACCCTCCGATGCGGCAATCGCCATGGAATTAGGGGCGGATGGCGTATTGCTTAACACTGCTGTTTCCGGCGCAAAAGACCCCGTCAAAATGGCGAAAGCAATGAAACTTGCCATTGAGGCAGGTCGGTTAGGGTATGAAGCAGGAAGAATCGCAAAAAATGATTACGCGATAGCAAGCAGCCCAGTTGAAGGATTGAGCATTGGATGAATGAACGTTATTCGCGTCAAGAACTTTTTGGCCCTATAGGGGAAGAAGGGCAATTGAAAATTCGCAAAAAACACGTTTTGGTGATTGGAGCGGGTGCTCTCGGTACGGGAAGTGCAGAAGGTCTTGTACGAGCAGGAATTGGGAAACTCACCATTGTGGACAGAGATTATGTAGAGTGGAGCAACCTTCAAAGACAACAGCTTTATTGTGAAGATGATGCACAAAAAAGAATACCGAAAGCAGTGGCAGCGAAAAATCGTTTGAATGCGCTAAATTCGGACGTTATCGTAAAATCGCATGTGGCGGATGTTTCGGTTGATGAACTGGCGAAGCTTGTTGAAGGCGTGGATTTAATATTGGATGCCACAGATAATTTCGATACGAGGATGCTTATAAACGATACTGCGCAAAAATATAAAATACCTTGGATTTACGGGGCCTGTGTAGGGAGTTATGGGATAAGTTACACGGTGATCCCAGAGGCGACCCCATGTTTGAATTGTTTGCTGGAAACGGTTCCAATGGGGGGACTGACATGTGATACGGCGGGAATCATCAGCCCTACTGTTCAAATGGTCGTTGCCCATCAACTGGCTGAAGCATTGAAAATCCTTGTGGAAGATTTTGAATCACTAAGAAACAAAATCGTTTCGTTTGATCTTTGGAAAAATGAACATTCATCCATAAATGTAGGGCAATTAAAAAAAGATACTTGTTTGTCATGCGGGTCAAATCGAACGTACCCCCATCTCTCCTATTCAAATCGAACGAAAACAGCCGTTTTATGCGGAAGGGATTCTGTCCAGATTCGGCCGGCGATGAATCTTGAAAGAGACTTAGCGGAACTCGAAAAAAATCTTCTCGCACAAGGTGGTAGGATCGTTAGGAATCCTTATTTACTTTCATTTACGGTCGGAACCCATCGGTTGGTCGTTTTTAAAGATGGGCGGGCGTTGATTCATGGAACAAAAGATATTGCCGAAGCAAAAACGTTATATCATCGTTATATTGGCTGAAATGTAATAATGGAATGACAAAAACTTAAAAGGTTAAAATCAGTGGCCATTATAATAGGAAGGAATCGGAAATTCCTTTTGTGACATATTTGCTTAACGAACATAAAACGAAAGCGGTGTCTGCCTTTTCTGGGCGGCACCGCTTTGTTTTGGAACGTTTATTTAAGCAGCCTACATATCATGACTGCTATTATGCTTCTGACGGGAGTGCTGTCGGTTTTTCACCTTATGAGAACCGCTTAACGGTGCAGGTTGACCTGGGTTATTTCCTTTAGGTGCATTTTTTCGAATATCTTTACCATCGTTTTTGTTCATGTGCGATCCCTCCTATCTCTTAAGATAATCAGTCCGAGAAATTTTATTCACATACATATATTTGCAAACGTCGTACATGCTATGGATGGACACTAATTAAGGAGCTGAACCAAATGCAGGATAAACAAGATAAGCGAAGGTCTTTCCAGGAAGCCCAGCAAAGTTATCAACAAGTATTTGATGTATACTCATCCATTGAGAAGAACGCACCGAATTACGGAACGGAATTGAACCATGTGAAGCAGGAAGTGAACGAGGCCTATCAGCAAATACGATCTGCTTTAGTCACCGCTTCCGAACATCAGAAAGAACAATTGAAAAAATTCGAACAGGATATTCAGGCAATCGTCAATGAGGTCAATTCAGAGGACTATTGAGTGACAGGTTCCATCATCGTGAGTTCATGCGCTTTACTTGTGCGTTTCCTGATTTTAGAATGGAATAGGCTTTTTGAAAAAAATGCAGTACATCTGCCATTTCAAAAAGCCTATCCTATTTAAAGCCTAGGAATGAGGGAAATCATTGGTTTTTCTTTCTTTTTTTATTATTTTGCCTTTGCATTTCCGATAATGGCGGTTCATTTCCCAGTTCATCATTGTATCCTGCTCCATTACCTTGCGCTTTTGCAGCATTCATACCTGGTATAACATGATTTGCCTTTTGTTTTGTCATTTCGACACCTCCACCCATAGAATGCGATAATGTTGAATGATTATGTATGAAGTGCTAATATGTTTTGCCGGAATAATTTACCAGGCTGCAAATTGGGGTATTTTCAATAAAATGCACATCAGCAAGGCTTCCTAAATGCACTTTAATATGTGGGGAATTTTTTTCTATAAGAGAAACTTATCAAAAACAATAACTTTCTTGTTATTTACTTATACTCATTTCTATATTAGTATTAAGTTGAAGGAAGAGTTAGGGTGGGAGAAGAGAGAGAAAATTCGACAAACTAACTTTTTTATTTATATTTATAGTAAACATGGTTTCAGTGAACCAGGTTTTACTTTTATGTGCAGAATAAGTTCTGACAGTTTAATAGGGGGTAATATTCATGACGAAAAATGACGTATACCAAGCGCGTAAGTCCTTTGAAATTGAAGGGCAACGCTACAACTACTACAGCCTAGACGCTATTGAAAAAGCAGGGGATGGCAAAGTATCACGCCTTCCATATTCCATTAAAGTATTACTTGAAGCGGTACTTCGCCAAGTGGACGGAAGAGTAATCACAAAAGAACACGTTGCGAACCTTGCTAAATGGGGAACAAGCGATCAACAAGATATAGATGTTCCGTTCAAGCCATCACGTGTAATCCTACAAGATTTCACTGGTGTTCCAGTTGTTGTTGACTTAGCTTCTTTACGTAATGCTTTCGCAGCACTTGGTGGAGATCCTGACAAAATCAACCCGGAAATCCCGGTTGACCTTGTAATTGACCACTCTGTACAAGTTGATAAAGCAGGTACAATGGATTCCCTTGATGCCAATATGGATCTTGAATTCGAACGTAATGCAGAGCGTTACCAGTTCCTAAGCTGGGCTCAAAAATCATTCAACAACTATCGTGCAGTTCCACCGGCAACTGGTATCGTTCACCAAGTTAACCTAGAGTACCTTGCAAACGTGGTTCATGCTGTTGAAACTCCAAACGGCGACTTCGAAGTATTCCCTGATTCTGTTTTCGGTACAGATTCACATACTACAATGATCAACGGTATTGGTGTTCTTGGTTGGGGTGTCGGCGGTATCGAAGCAGAAGCAGGCATGCTTGGACAGCCATCTTACTTCCCAGTTCCAAAAGTGGTTGGTGTTAAACTGACTGGCGAACTTCCTAAAGGTACAACGGCTACTGACCTTGCATTGAAAGTAACACAAGTTCTTCGTGCACACGGCGTAGTTGGTAAATTCGTTGAGTTCTACGGCCCAGGAGTAGGATACCTTCCACTTGCTGACCGTGCAACAATCGCTAACATGGCTCCTGAATACGGTGCTACAGTTGGTTTCTTCCCTGTTGATGCAGAAGCGATCGATTACATGCGCTTAACAGGCCGTGATGAAAAACAAATTAAAGTGGTTGAATCATACTGCAAAGAAAATGGATTGTTCTACTCTCCTGAAAACGAAGATCCAGCATACAATGATGTTGTGGAAATCGACCTTTCAGCAATTGAACCAAACCTTTCAGGCCCTAAACGCCCGCAAGATTTGATTCCACTTTCTGAAATGAAAAAATCTTTCCATGACGCTATCAATGCACCTATGGGCAACCAAGGTTTCGGCATGGACAATTCTGAATTGGATAAAGAAGTAACTGTTAAATTTGCCGATGGTAAAGAAACGGTAATGAAAACAGGTGCGATTGCAATTGCTGCAATCACAAGCTGTACGAACACTTCTAACCCATATGTAATGCTTGGAGCGGGTCTTATTGCTAAAAAAGCAGTTGAAAAAGGCTTAACTGTTCCAGATTATGTTAAAACATCATTGGCACCAGGTTCTAAAGTTGTTACTGGTTACCTTCGTGATGCTGGTCTTCAACCATACCTTGACCAATTAGGATTCAACGTAGTTGGTTACGGTTGTACTACATGTATCGGTAACTCAGGTCCATTGGCTGACGAAATCGAAGCAGCTGTTGCTGAAGCAGATCTTCTGGTAACATCAGTACTTTCAGGTAACCGTAACTTTGAAGGACGTATTCACCCACTTGTGAAAGCAAACTATCTTGCTTCTCCTACTTTGGTTGTTGCTTACGCTCTTGCTGGAACTGTGGACTTTGATTTAAACAACGATTCACTTGGTAAAGACAAAGATGGTAACGATGTATACCTTGCTGACATCTGGCCATCACAAGAAGAAGTTAACGCTGCTGTTAAAGCAACAGTTACACCTGAGTTATTCCGTAAAGAATACGAAACGGTATTCAACGATAACAAACGTTGGAACGAAATCCAAACTAGCAACGAAGCGATTTATGCTTTCGATTCTAAATCAACTTACATTCAAAATCCTCCATTCTTTGAAGGATTATCACCAGAACCTGGTTCAGTTAACCCACTTTCCGGTTTGCGTGTAGTTGGTAAATTCGGTGACTCAGTTACAACTGACCACATTTCTCCTGCAGGTGCAATCGGTAAAGATACACCAGCTGGTATCTACCTTCGTGAAAACGGTGTGAAACCACGTGACTTTAACTCTTACGGTTCTCGTCGTGGTAACCATGAAGCGATGATGCGCGGAACGTTCGCAAACATCCGTATCCGTAACCAAGTTGCTCCAGGTACAGAAGGTGGATACACAACTTACTGGCCAACAGGCGATGTAATGGCTATCTATGATGCTTGTATGAAATATAAAGCTGATGGAACTGGTCTTGCAGTCATCGCTGGTAAAGACTATGGTATGGGAAGCTCTCGTGACTGGGCTGCGAAAGGTACTAACCTTCTTGGCATCAAAACAGTCATCGCTGAAAGCTTTGAACGTATTCACCGTTCTAACCTTGCATTAATGGGTGTTCTTCCACTTCAATTCAAAGAAGGCGAAAACGCTGAAACGCTTGGATTGACTGGTAAAGAAGCGATTGCAGTTAAAATCGACGAAACAGTTAAACCTCGTGATATCGTAACAGTTACAGCTACTGATGAAGCTGGAAACGTAAAAGAATTTGATGTGCTTGTTCGCTTCGATTCCGAAATCGAAATCGACTACTACCGTCACGGTGGTATCCTTCAAATGGTATTACGTAATAAATTAAAAGGCTAATTTCAGCTTTTAGAAAGCGGTAAACCTACTTGTCAGGTTTACCGCTTTTTTTTGTGTCAAGTTTATGAAACAAAGCGATATCATGATATGATTTGAAGGAATTACACTTTTCCGGATGTCCTTTTATTGTTAAGATGGAATAGGGAAGTTGTTCTATTTCTGGAAATGGACTAATATTTTTATTGTAATGGGACTAGGAGGACGAGTATGCTTAAAAAAATTATTGCTTCGGTGGCCTTACTGTCACTTATTACGGTAGCGATCGTGCAGGCGATGGATAATGAATCAAAGGGAAATGACGAAAAAGATGCTTTGGGCGGATTGAAAATTGGAGCTAAAGCTCCGAATTTCTCCCTGAAAACTTTGGATGGGAAACAAGTTGAACTATCTGATTATAAGGGTAAAAAGGTAATGCTGAATTTTTGGGCAACGTGGTGTCCGCCTTGCAAGAAGGAAATGCCGGATATGGAGAAATATGCACAGCAAGCTGGTGATGATGTCGTCGTTCTAGCCGTCAATATTGACCCCGAAAACGATGTACAAGCATTTGTAGAGGATAATGGAATTACTTTTACAATTCCGCTGGACAGTCAAAGTGCCAAGAATCCAGTGAATGAGCGTTACAAGATTCTTAGCATACCAACAACTTACTTCATCGACAAAGAAGGCATTATCAGGAATAAGGTAATTTCAGCCATGCAACTTAAAGATATGGAACGAAATATAAATAGTATGCAGTAGGGGAACCTTTATGAGGTTCCATCAGTATTGAAGAAATTAGCGTCACTTGGCAGACAGCCGGCGGTAAGGGAGCGGATATTCTTAAAAACAACGGGAACGTTTTTTTCAGAACAAAAAGGTAGGTCAATTAGCCTTTCACCGAAATTTGACTACAGTCGAACGGGACCTTTATGAGGTTCCGTTTTATTGTATGTTAACAAAGTTGTCATATTTTAATGAAAAAATCAAAAAATTTAAAAAAATATGGTTAATGTTTATGAAAAAAGGGTTAAAGTATAGAGAGTGGAGAAATGGAACTTTATCGGGTTAAAAATCTGATAATTATGACAATTTTAGGGATGGAAACCATTTAGTCATAATTTTACGTTAATTTGGCAATACTGAATAGTATATTAAAATAAGTAGGTGAAAAGCATGAAAAAAAGAAAAAGGACATTTGAAGAATTAATTAAAGAAAACAAAAGGGAATTATTGATGGACGTTAAACAAATGGAAAGACTTGAAGAACGTCTTGAAAAAAAACATATGCAAAAAGCTGAATAAGTTTTGCAAAAAATATATTAAAAAGAGCCAGTACCATGAAGGTCCCTTCAAAGTGCTGGCTCTTTTTTATGGCTTTTTTCAAAAACTGGCATTCATGAATTTCCTCTTTTTTATCCATGATAAGAGAAGGAGGCGATAAAATGGGTAATCCAAAAAAAGATTCCAAACACTTTAGACCGAGCCATCTAGGGACACAACCAATAGCAGCGGGTGGGAATAACGGTAAGAAAATGCAGGACAAATCCGGCAAACATGCTCAGGTCATCCAAACTAAAGGCGAGTAATCCTTAATAAAAAAGTCGTAATAATATTATGTAAACAAAAAAACATGAGGTGAAATTAATGGGCTCTTATAAACACAATCAGGATAACCGTTTGGATAATGTTGAAAAAATTCAGGATGCGATTCAAAATACAGAAGAAAACATAACCGCTGCAAATGAAACGTTATCATTCTCTTCAGGTGTGGAGAAACAGGCAATTGAGGCCAAAAATGACCGAAGAAGAAAGAGCATTGAAGGAATGAAGGAAGAAATGCAAGATGAGCAAGAAGCACGGGAAAGCGGTTATAGAAACGATAATATTTAAACAACTAAGTAAAGGGGAGAAAGAGGCGCAAAATCTTTCTCCCCTTTAATTTTGGTTTTTCATGGCAGGGAAGCAGTCAATCAAGACAGCTTAAATGAAATTTGCACATTTGATATGGTAGAATGTTTATTGCAATAGAAATGAAAGTGGGGAAACAAAATGTTCATAGCTGAAAACGAAATTGAAGTGCGGTATGCAGAGACAGATCAAATGGGTGTTGTTTACCATGCGAATTATTTTATATGGATGGAATTAGGCAGGACAAAATTGATAAATGATTTAGGGTTTTATTATGCTGATATGGAAGCGGATGGCATCCTCTCACCTGTTATGGATATTCAGGCTTCGTATAAAACCCCTGTTAGATATGGTGATAAGGTAAAAGTTAAAACCTGGATTGAAAAGTATGACGGCTTACGGGTCATTTATGGGTATGAGATCGTTAATGGGAAAAATGAAGTGGCGGCTACAGGTCATTCTTCTCACGTTTGCGTTAAAAAGGAGAGCTTCCGCCCGATATCCATTAAACGCATGTATCCTGAATGGCATGAGGCCTATGAGAAAAATAAAAAGCAGGATGAATTGGTTTAATTATATTTAATGAGGTGATCAAGAAATGGCTTTTGGAATTAAACGGGGTGACATAGTAGCCTGGAAGCAGAAAATCGATCAAGGCCAAATAGCTTTTTTAACTCATTATTGGCTAGATGACCGATTTCCAGGCTGTAAGACGGTTACAAAAGTGGGATGCAAAGATTTACTGCGTTTATCGGAGTGGGGTAAGAAATACGGGCTTAAAAAAGAGTGGATTCACCACAGGAAGGATGGCTATTCTCATTTCGATCTTTTAGGGGACAAGCAAGCGGAAATTTTAAGGGCGGAACATATAAAAGAGCGCCTGCTCGATTGAACAAGAAAAAACAGCAGTTAACACCGCTGCTTTATTGTCAGGCACTCTTTTCATAGTGGAATTCTGGTTCAGTCAGTTTTTCATTAAAAGTAATGAGTAAATCGTGATCATCAAAGTACCATAAATCCTTTTCTTCTACATAAAAATTAATCTCATTCATAGTTGTAACTGCTGCTGCTGTTTCAGGTTCTTCTTGCATGATACCTAATGAAAAGCCGCTTTGGACGGTACTATGCCCGCCATATCTTACATAAAAGCGCAAATGAGAGCCTTCTTGAAGCCCTAGCTCATCAATATACCACTTGGCTGCTTGATCGGAAATGGTCAGTTTCATACTAATTCTCCTTCCTAGAGGTTCGTTATTTAAGTATAAAGTAATTATGAAGTAGATGCGAATAATGTGCGTTTAAGAAAGGAAACAACCATGGATATTATATATAATATTTGTTTCATAACTCGAAAAAAATCCAACGAAGTTGAAGTGCTGATGCTATTTCGCCAAAAGAATCCGAATAGGCATAAATGGAATGGTATAGGCGGGAAAATAGAACAAGGTGAAACCATCGATGAATCGATGGAACGGGAAATTCTTGAAGAAACTGGATTGAAGGTACGGGCGATGGCCTTTCGAGGAATCGTAACATGGAATCAAACGGGCGGAATGTATGTTTACAGAGCTGAAGATGCAGGGGGCGGACTATCTGCCTGTGATGAAGGGGAACTTGCCTGGAAGCCATATAAATGGGTTTTGGAGTCAAATGAAGTTGTGTCCAACATAAAGTATTATCTAAAAGATATATTACAGGATGAACCACCACTAGAATTTGCCTGTACCTATGAAAATGAACACTTAATATCAGTCAAAAAGAAGCCATTGCCTGATTTCGCAAAAGAATTGATCTTCACCAATTAAAAACCTCCCAAGTGCGGTTTTTTTTTGCCTATTTTGATTCCTAGAATATTCGGGGAATTGGTATATTTAATGGGGTAAGCAAGATTCTGAAAATTATAAAGCTAAAAACAAAATACCATCTGGAGATGCTGATTTGCGGAAACGGAGCTGTTAAAAGGGAGTACGGAGAGGGTGCTGCTTTCATTTTTGGCTCAAAAGGATATGTATGGGTATGAGATGATCGTTATTACATTATAAAAGAAGGCATGCTATATCCAGCTTTAAAAAGGCTGGAAGAGAAAGAGTATTTAGATAGTTACCGGAAGGATTCCTTAGAAGGACTGAAAAGGAAATATTTATGCGGCGAAATTGGGTTTTGCTCAGTTTCAAGATCAATGGGCAGAATGGAACTCCTTTCAAGATATACTCCGTAAGGTTGTTTCGCACACATATGAGTGCGCACAAAAATAGCTGCAGATTCCTGCAGCTATTTTGTATTTTCTTTTGCTTCTGCCTCGGCAAGCTTTCTCAGCAAGACGGGTGTAGGCAGATGCATGATTTGCTCTAAAGGCAAGTTTAGTGACTTGGATAACTTTAATGCGGTTTCCGGTGATATTTGCAATGGCTTCATGGCACTTTCTCCTAACGATATTTAATAACTAGTTACAGTGTAGCCTCTGTTCTTCTATTATTCAATCCTTACTTGACCATTTCTCCATTAAACGAAATCCATACTATCCCTTTCATGGGAAGTTAATGTGGAAATGGTCTAGGTCCTTTTACCTTGGTGAAAAAATTAAAATGAGGCTGGGATAAAATATATGTAGTCCAAATGGATTGTATATTTTAAATGTGATTTGTTTTTTTGATTAAATGGATATATAGACACATGTCAAGCTGATGGGATATCTTGGCCATATGTGAGTTACAAAATCAGGGGGAGATGGGGATTTTCAAGAAAGCAAAGCCGGAAAACCAATTTGGTTTCAAAAAGCAAAAGAAACAGAGGGCTTATCGTAATGGATTTGCGGTTGTGGCGAATAAAGTCAGGAATCTTGCTGAACAGACTAAAAATCAATAACTGAAATAGATGCAATCGTACAAACATCAAATCAGGGATTAGTGTCATTCATCCAGGAAATCGGAAATGCCGCTGAAAAGGTTTCGAGGCATGCAGAATGGAAAATAGGCCCATGCATACGGGCCTATTTTCACTTGGATATTCGCATGTTCTTACAACCACTTTACCTTCGGTTCAGTTTTATCGATAATCCGCTTGATGTTTGCGCGATGCCGGTAAAAAATGAAGATCGTTATTATACTGATTACAATAATGAGCGGCAAATCTTTAATATGAAAAACTAAACTGTAGATGAGAGCAAGCAGACAAGCAATCATGGATGAAAGCGAGACATATTTGGATATGTATAAGGATATAAAGAAAATGATGACGGCAAAGACAAAAAACCATGGTTCATAAGCAAGAATGACACCAGCAGAAGTTGCCACCGCTTTTCCGCCCCGAAAGTTTGCAAAAATGGGAAACATATGACCGACTACAGCAATAACTCCGGCTAGCAATAAATGCATGTCCACGCCTAGCATATACGGCAGAAAAGTTGCTAGGGTACCCTTAAGTATATCCATGATAGTAACGGTTAGCCCTGCCTTGACACCAAGTGTCCTGAAGGTATTTGTCCCGCCCAGATTTTTACTGCCATGCTCCCGGATGTCGATTTTGTAAAATGTTTTACCAATTATTAAACCGGAAGGAATCGAACCGATCAGGTAGGCAGCCAGTATAGTGATAAATGTAAGCATTCTATTACCCTTTCTTTAAGAAAAATCTTCTTTTTTTATCACGTTTAAGGGTCGATTGTTCCCTTTTTCAAAAATAAACGTGTAGAAATAGCTAAAAACAGCCTTTAAATACCTGTTAAGCTTCTCTTATTGTAACATTTTCGTGACAAAATGGTACGGCTGTCCAAAAAAAATCCATTAAAAAAATGAATTTTCCTTGATGAACTTACATCTTTTGATATACGTTAAGTTCATGAAGGGTGAAAGGTTTAGCCTTCCTTATTTTCGTCAATATAAAATGAAGGATGCCTCCTTGTATAAATTGTTACAATACGTGGTAGTCTGTATGAACATAAGGTAGTTAATTGAGTCATGCCTTTTCGAAACTTTTTCTTTCTTGTATAATGGTTTTTCTTAATAATGGTAATAAACAGCTTTTGTCTGTAAAATACCTTTGTTAGGAATACTCTTTAGTCAAATATTACATTTTATTATAAAGGGGATTGAAAAGAATGATAGAAAATCCAAGCAGGGAAGAAATGGGAAAGATGTTGAAAAAATCGAAGCGCATTGCTGTCGTTGGTTTATCTAATAACCCTGAGCGTACTTCTTATATGGTATCGAAGGCCATGCAGGAAAGCGGATACGAAATCATCCCGGTAAACCCTGCTATATCTGAAGTGCTGGGTGTCAAGGCAGTTAAAGCCCTGAAAGATATTGAAGGGCACGTCGATATCGTCAATGTTTTCCGCCGTTCAGAGTTCCTTCCGGAGATAGCCAAGGAATTTGCAGAAATCGATGCAGATATCTTTTGGGCGCAGCTAGGGGTGGAAAATGAAGAAGCCTATAATTTTTTGAAAGAAAAAGGATATACTGTCATCATGAATCGATGCATAAAAGTCGAACACGCCCTTACAAAGTAAAATGAAGAGCGGAACTTCCGTTCTTTTTTTTAGGCATCGCTGTATCTCAACCGGAGAGAAACTAAAAGGAAGCCATAGCGGGCATTGAGCGGTCGGGCAAATTTAGGCCATTAAAGCTTAATTTAATTAAAATAATAAAAGTATATTTGCCAAATGAAAATTTACCGCTACAATTAGAATGGTAGCTATGATACGTTTTGTTCCACACAAATGTGCAAACGCTAATAAAAAGGACAAAAAAATAGAACACTTGTTCTTTGTCCGTGAAAGTATTATACTTTTTAATATGATATTAACGAATTAATGGATTTGTTAAGCTAGTGAGTCATTTCATTGCAGTATGATTTGGCCCGGAAATTGTGTTTAGTAAGGAAAGGGGAATTTCTGTGGCAAAGAAAGTAAAAACAATCGAGTACAATGATGATGCAATTCAGGTACTGGAAGGGCTCGAAGCGGTCAGAAAACGTCCCGGTATGTATATCGGCAGTACTGATGCACGCGGACTTCATCATTTAGTGTACGAGATTGTAGATAACTCCGTAGATGAGGCTTTAGCGGGATATGGAGACCAAATTAGTGTGAAAATACATAAAGATAACAGTGTAAGTGTGTCTGATAAAGGGCGTGGAATGCCTATTGGCATGCATAAATTAGGTAAACCGACGCCTGAAGTCATTTTGACGATTCTTCATGCTGGAGGTAAATTTGGACAAGGCGGATATAAAACGAGTGGAGGCCTTCATGGAGTAGGTGCTTCAGTCGTTAACGCGTTGTCTGAATGGCTTGTCGTGACGATCAAAAGGGACGGGTTCATTTACGAACAACGTTTTTTCAATGGCGGAAAGCCAGAAACCACACTGGAGAAAATCGGTAAAACCAATCAAGCTGGGACCAAAATCCACTTCAAGCCCGATCCAAAAATATTTTCGGTGACGACTTATAATTATGATATCCTATGTGAGCGTCTTCGCGAATCGGCTTTTCTTTTAAAAGGCATGAAGATAGAATTGACGGATGAGCGTAACGACCATAATGAAATTTTTCACTATGAAAATGGAATTGAAGCGTTTGTTGATTATTTAAATGAAGAAAAAGAGACCCTTCATAGTGTAGTCAGCCTGGAAGGGGAACAAAATGGGATAGAGGTCGAACTCGCCTTTCAATTCAACGACGGTTATTCAGAAAATATTTTAAGTTTTGTAAATAACGTTCGTACAAAAGACGGAGGCACCCATGAGATAGGTGCAAAAACGGCCATGACACGGGCATTTAATGATTATGCCAGAAAAATGGGGCTATTAAAGGAAAAAGATAAAAACCTCGAAGGTACCGATATACGTGAAGGCTTGTCTTCAATCATTTCAGTACGTATCCCTGAAGAACTTCTTCAATTCGAAGGACAAACCAAGAGCAAGCTTGGAACCAGTGAAGCCCGTTCTGCAGTCGATTCCATCGTATCAGAGCACTTAGCCTACTTTTTTGAAGAAGATCCAACCACGAGTACCCTATTGGTTAAAAAAGCGATTAAAGCCTTCCAAGCAAGGGAAGCGGCACGCAAAGCTCGTGAAGACGCAAGAAGCGGGAAGAAACGGAAAAAATCCGATGCCATCCTTTCTGGCAAATTAACACCAGCTCAATCGAAAAATCCCGAAAGGAATGAATTGTATCTTGTAGAAGGGGACTCTGCTGGGGGATCCGCTAAACAAGGGCGGGATCGCCGTTTCCAAGCAGTGCTGCCATTACGGGGTAAAGTTATCAACACGGAAAAGGCAAAACTTGCGGATATTTTTAAAAATGAGGAAATAAATACGATCATCCATGCCATCGGCGGAGGTGTCGGGGCGGAGTTCAACACGCCGGACACTAACTATGATAAAGTGATCATCATGACTGATGCCGATACGGATGGGGCCCATATCCAAGTGCTGCTGCTGACTTTCTTTTATCGCTATATGAAGCCGTTAATAGAGTCAGGAAAAGTTTACATTGCCTTGCCCCCTTTATATAAAGTGAGCAAAGGGACCGGGAAGAAAGAAGTCATTGAATATGCTTGGAGTGACGAAGAACTTCAGGGAGCGATAGACAAGGTGGGGAAAGGCTATATGATTCAGCGCTATAAAGGGCTGGGTGAGATGAATGCCGATCAATTATGGGATACCACCATGAACCCGGAAACAAGGACATTGATACGTGTGAAGATCGATGATGGTGCCCGTGCAGAAAGACGTGTGACAACGTTGATGGGAGATAAGGTTGAACCGCGTCGTAAGTGGATTGAAGCCAATGTCGCTTTTGGTCTCGAAGAGGAATCGAATATTTTAGATAATGAAAATATGTCGATTGAAGAGGAGGTCATTAACGATGGTATTTGAAGAAAAGTTTCGAGATTTGCCGCTTGAAGAGGTAATTGGTGACCGCTTCGGGCGTTATAGTAAATATATTATCCAAGATCGGGCACTTCCAGATGCTAGGGACGGTTTAAAACCGGTGCAGCGCAGGATATTGTATGCGATGCATGTCGAAGGAAATACTCAGGAAAAAGGGTTTAGGAAATCCGCAAAAACGGTCGGTAATGTAATTGGTAACTATCACCCTCACGGAGATTCATCCGTTTATGAGGCAATGGTTCGGATGAGCCAAGACTGGAAGCTGCGGAAGGTCATGGTCCAAATGCACGGAAACAATGGCAGTATCGATGGTGATCCGCCTGCTGCGATGCGGTATACGGAAGCAAGGCTTTCATCGATTGCCTCCGAGATGCTGCGGGATATAGAAAAAAGGACGGTCGATTTCGTACCGAACTTTGATGATACTTCAGAAGAGCCAATTGTATTGCCTGCAATGTTCCCTAACCTGCTTGTAAATGGCTCTACAGGAATTTCAGCCGGCTATGCCACTGAAATCCCGCCACACCAACTAGGTGAAGTCATTGATGCTGCCATTATGCGAATCGATAAGCCGGATGCGACAGTCGCTGATTTAATGACGGTCATTAAAGGGCCGGATTTTCCTACTGGCGGTATCATTCAAGGAATTGAAGGCATTCGTAAGGCCTATGAAACAGGTAAAGGGAAAATAATCATTCGCGGGTTGGCGGAAGTGGAAACGATTCGGGGCGGCAAGCAGCAAATCGTCATCACTGAAATCCCATATGAAGTCAATAAAGCAAACCTTGTCAAGAAAATGGATGAGTTCCGTCTAGACCGGAAAGTGGAAGGCATCGCCGAAGTAAGGGATGAAACCGACCGTACAGGACTGCGCATTGTCATTGAACTGAAAAAAGAAGCAGATGCAAATGGAGTCCTGCATTATTTATACAAAAATTCCGATCTCCAAATCGCATACAATTTCAATATGGTTGCGATTTATAAAAAACGGCCAACATTGATGAGCCTGCCTAAAATGCTCGATGCATATATCGACCACCGTAAAGAGGTAATCGTGAACCGTTCACGTTATGAGTTGCAAAAGGCACATGACAGGGCACATATCGTCGATGGTTTAGTGAAGGCTTTATCCATATTAGATGAAGTCATCGCTGTCATCCGGGCATCTAAAGACAAACGGAATGCTAAAGATAATCTCATTGCTAAATTCGCTTTTACAGAAGCGCAAGCTGAAGCCATTGTCTCCTTGCAGTTATATAGGCTGACAAATACGGATATTACAGCACTTGAAGCAGAGGCAGCGGAATTGAAGAACAAAATTGAGGAACTGACAAAGATTCTTGGCAGTGAAAAAGTTCTTCTTCAAGTAATTAAAAAAGAACTTCGATTCATTAAAAAGGGCTTTGATGACGGACGGCGTTCCAAAATCGAAAAAGAAATTGAAGAAATCAAAATCAATCTTGAAGTCTTGATTGCGAGTGAAGACGTGATGGTTACCGTGACGAAAGAAGGCTATGTCAAACGGACATCATTACGATCTTATGCAGCATCAGGAGGTCTTGATTTTGGCATGAAGGATTCCGATCGCCTGCTCCAGAGGCTGGAGATGAATACAACAGATGTCCTCTTGCTGTTCACATCCAAAGGGAACTACCTCTACTGTCCAGTTCATCAGCTTCCTGATATTCGCTGGAAGGAAACCGGTCAGCATATCGCAAACATCATTCCAATCGACAGGGAAGAACAAATCATAAAAGCGATTCCTATCAAAGATTTTACCATGCCGGAATTCTTAGTGTTCATCACGAAAAATGGTATGGTGAAAAAGACAGAATTAGCTTCCTATAAAGCCCAGCGCCATTCAAAACCGCTGGTTGGTGTCAATTTAAAAGGTGACGATGAACTGGTCGATGTCCACCATACCGATGGACAGGCTGACCTTTTCCTAGTCACTCATAACGGATACGGTTTATGGTTTGATGAAGAAGAAGTAAGTGTTGTCGGTGTCCGGGCAGCAGGAGTCAAAGGGATTAATTTGAAAGAAGATGACTATGTCATTGGCGGAAAGGTTTTGGCCAAGGATAGTAAAGAATCGATCTTTATCGTTACACAGCGCGGGGCCATAAAGAAAATGAAATTAACCGAGTTTGAAAAAACGAGCCGGGCAAAACGCGGTGTCGTGGTCTTGAGGGAATTGAAATCGAATCCTCATAGGGTCATTGGTTTCGATATTATTAACAAAACCGACAGTCTATTCATTCTTTCTGACAAGGGAACCATTGAAACGATTCATGCCGCTTCATTAAAAAATCATGATCGATATACGAATGGATCATTTGTTTTTGATGAAACGGTTAGTGGAAAAGCAAAAGAATTATGGAAAATATCATTGGAAGATGACTCCGCTAAAGAGCAGTGAATCATTTTTTGAACGGGATGCTGATCATATCAGCATCCCGTTTATTTTTCTATAAATGACTAGTTATATCCCTCCAGAAAATAATCCCCACCTGCCCCGCACTACAAGTTGAGTCCTTTTACGAAAGTAATCGCTCAATTCAAAAATGACTTATTGAGTCAAATTTAAATCCTAGTATTATGAACCTAATATTATTAATAGGACAGCAAATAATTCAATTTTGAATTTTACCATTAATTGAATCTATGTAACATAACGATTTATTTTTGGCACACTCCTTGCATATTGTTTAGTATGACTTCTTTATTTTTTTGAATGAAGAAAGGGGAGGACCAATGGATAGACCTTGGAAAAAGCATATCCCGCAAGGAAATCCAATTGAGATTGATATTCCTGAAATGTCTTTGACAGAACTATTTTATCAATCAGTCGAACAATATTCGAATAAAACAGCGGTTACGTTCATGGGGAAAAGGTATACATATTCAGAGTTGGGGAAGTTAGTGAAAAGATGTGCACGCGTGCTTGCTGATGAGGGTATTAGAAAGGGAGATCGTGTGGCTCTTATGCTTCCCAATTGTCCCCAATATCCAATTGGTTTTTTTGGAACCCTTTTGAATGGAGCCATTGTTGTCCAAATCAATCCTATGTATAAGGCGAACGAATTAATACATGTCCTGAAAGATTCAGGTGCAAGGCACATCATTGTGCTCGACGATTTATTGCCAATAGTTGAAGCTGTTATAGCTGAAACCGATGTTGAAAAGGTGTTGAGCGTGTCGCTGGAAATGGGCAAATGTGAAATGACAAAAAAGCTACTATCTGTAACAGAGGCGGATTTCACTGTGGAGATTGAACCTGCCGAAGATGTCGCCGTTCTCCAATATACAGGAGGAACGACAGGGCGTTCTAAAGGGGCGATGCTAACCCATCGTAATATTGTTGCCAATACGCTGCAAAGTGCAGCCACTTCAAGAATCAATACTCAAAGAGGAAAGGAAAGGGTACTTGGCGTTTCCCCATTATTTCATGTTTACGGCATGACTTCAGGGATGAACCTGACGTTCTATAATGGCGGGGAATTAATTCTTGTATCCCGGTTTCAGGTGTCGGAGATCGTCGATATTATCAATAATCTTAAACCGACCATTTTTCCAGGGGTACCGACGATGTATATTGCTTTATTACAATATTACCAGTCCCATCCATTTGATTTGCATACATTGAAATCTTGCGTTTCGGGATCGTCACCATTGCCATTGAATGTACTGTCAAGATTCAACGAATTGAGTGGAACAAAGATTGCAGAGGGCTATGGCCTGTCCGAGGCGTCACCAGTCACACACCGGAATCCAGTTAGCGGCCTGCAAAAACCCGGAAGTATCGGGATTCCTATACAAAATACCGATGCCGCCATCATTGACAGTATTACAGGGGAGCCAGCCCTCTTGGTTGATACACCAGGCGAATTGGTCATAAAGGGTCCACAGGTAATGAAAGGCTATTGGGGCATGCATGAAGAGACGCGGCAGACGATTCAAAACGGATGGCTGCATACCGGTGATATTGCCAAAATGGATGAAGATGGCTTCTTTTACATTGTGGGACGGAAGAAAGAGATGATCATCGCAGGCGGTTTCAATATTTATCCAATTGAAATTGAAGATATACTATACAGCCATCCTAAGGTTCTGGAAGCTGCCGTCTTTGGCGTTCCCGATCAATATCGCGGTGAAACGGTACATGCTGCGGTAGTTCTTAAACCGAATGAAAGAATAGCTGAAAACGAATTGAAGGATTATTGCCGAAAGCAGCTCGCTGCCTTTAAAGTCCCAAAAGCAATCACATTTGAAAATGAACTTCCGAAGACGGCGGTCGGTAAAATCTTAAAACGCAAACTTCAAGAAAAACATATCGCTTATACGGATAAAATATGAAAGCGTTAACAATAATTCACAGATAAAGGGGAATGCAAATGGACTTTCGCTTAGATGAAGACATCTTGCTATTAAAAGAAAATATACGCCAGTTTATCGAAGAGCAAATCGATCCATTTTCCATGCAGATAGAGGATGAAGATCATATCCCGGAATCCATAATAAATTTATCGAAGGAAATCGGGCTATTCGGACTTAGTATCCCGGAAAGGTATGGCGGGCTCGGAATCGGGATGGTGGGAAAATGTGCTTTATATGAGGAAATCGGCAAAACCCATAATGGATATACCACTCTGATAGGGGCCCACACCGGTATAGGGACGGTAGGAATAGTTGAAATGGGAAATGAAATGCAAAAGGAAAAGTATCTACCAGATATGGCAAGCGGTAATAGAATTGGCGCTTTTGCTTTAACTGAGCCTGCAGCGGGGTCCCATGCAACGAATCTCAAAATGACAGCTGTCAAAAATGGCGATAAATATATTCTAAATGGGACCAAGCATTATATAACGAATGCAGATGTAGCAGATATTTTTACAGTTATGGCCGTAACGGACAAAGATAAAGGGGCGAAAGGAATCACCTCATTCATAGTAGAAAAGGATTTTCCGGGTTTTAGAGTTGGTAGCCTGGAAAGGAAGATGGGTCTTCGAGGCTCACATTCGGCCGAATTGGTTTTTGAAGATTGCGAGGTTCCTGCCGAAAATGTACTGGGGGACGTTGGCCAAGGGTATGTAAATGCATTGAGGATCCTTGCAAATGGCCGCGCAGGCCTTGCTGCCCGTAATTTGGGGTCCTGTCAATACCTGCTTGACCTATCTACTAAATATGCCACAGAACGTGAACAATTCAATGTCCCGATCATTGATCATCAAGCCGTATCCCATATGATTGCCGAGATGGCAATGGAAATAGAAGCACTTCGCTCATTCACATACCGGGTTGCATGGATGGTCGATCAGAATGAAAAAATCATTAAAGAAGCGGCAATGCTTAAATTGTATGGTTCGGAAGTATATAATCGTGTCGCTGATAAGGCCGTTCAGATTCATGGCGGGATGGGATACATGAAGGATTATCCGGTTGAACGTTTCTATCGGGATGCCCGAATCACTAGAATATATGAAGGCACGTCCGAAATCCAAAAAAATATCATTACCGGACAATTGAAGAGAAAATATCAAAACTAGTCTAATTGGAAAGCGGAGGGGTTAAGATGGATTTACGACTATCGGATGAACAAAAAATGGTACAAAAAACAATACGCAAGTTCGTGGAAAATGAATTGATTCCCTTGGAAAATGAAGTGCTTCGCAATGAAATGGCAGGAAAACCTAGTTTACCAGAGGGGACATTGAAAGATTTACAGGAAAAAGCAAAAAAAGCTGGGTTTTGGGGCATCAATACCCCGGAGGAATATGGCGGGGCAGACCTAGGACAGCTTATGATGGCAATTGTCTTGATGGAAGTATCAAAAACGTTTGTACCATTCAGCTTTGGAGGTTCGGCTGATAACATACTTTATTATGCAAATGAAGAACAGAAACAGAAATATCTGATCCCTACGATTAACGGTGAGAAAAAGTCCTGTTTTGCCATGACGGAGCCGGGGGCTGGGTCAGATACGCGAAATATTAAAATGACGGCAGTAAAAGAAGGGAACGAATGGGTGCTTAACGGTGAAAAAACTTTCATTACCGGAGGAAATGATGCCGATTTCGTCATGGTCATTGCTGTAACCGACAAAGAACGTCATCAAGCAACCGGGACGGAAGGGGTAACCTGTTTCATTGTTGACCGTGATATGGGCTGGAGATCAGAGTATATCAATACGATGGGAGAATGGGGACCGGCTGGTTTAGTTTTTGATAATGTCAGGGTACCCGAAGAAAATATCTTAGGGGAAGTGCATGGTGGTTATAAACTAGGCTTGGAATGGATTGGGTTTGCAAGATGGATCGTGGGCGCACGCGCTGTCGGTTCTGCAGAAAGATTGCTGCAAATGGCTATAGAATACGCTAAAGAACGAGTCACATTCGGTAAACCGATCGCGGAGCGCCAGGCCATTCAATGGCAGATAGCTGATTCGGCCGTAGAGATCGAAGCTGCAAGATGGCTTGTATTGAATGCAGCTTTTACACTGGATAATGGGGAAGACAATCGCCATTTAGCTTCAATGGCTAAACTTTATGGAGCCAATATGGGGAATCGGGTCGTTGATCGCGTATTGCAGATACACGGAGGCATGGGCTATACGAAGGAGCTTCCCATCGAGCGTTGGTACCGCGAGGCCAGGCTTTGGAGGATTTATGATGGTACGGATGAAATACAGCGTATGATCATTTCCCGAAATTTGATTAAAGGGCATGTTAAATTAGGACAATTCTTATAATAGATTAGGAGGAAACGATTATGACAGGGAGATTTTCAGGGAAAACGGCTTTAGTTACAGGTGGAAGCAGAGGGATTGGCCTGGCGATCGTCGAACTATTTGCCAGTGAAGGCGCAAACGTGGCGATTATCGATATCAACGAAGAGGTTTTGACATCAACAGGAAATGTATTAAGGGATAAGGGGTATACCATTTTTACCAAAGTGGCCAATGTGGTCAATTCCGAAGAGGTGGAAGCATCCATAAAAGAAATAGCCGATACATTCGGATCGCTTGATATTCTCGTGAATAATGCCGGGGTCATCCGGGATAATCTACTTTTCAAAATGACCGATTCAGATTGGCAGACGGTAATGGATGTGCATTTAAAAGGTACTTTCAATGCAGTACGTGCCGCCCAGAAGCATATGGTTGCAAATAAATACGGAAGAATCATCAATATATCATCCACTTCGGCCCTAGGGAACCGCGGTCAGGCTAATTATTCAGCTGCTAAAGCCGGGCTTCAAGGGTTAACAAAAACACTGGCGATTGAACTTGGCAAATACGGGATAACGGCTAATTCGGTCGCACCAGGTTTTATCGAAACTGAAATGACGAAAGAAACAGCTAGGCGGGTGGGAGTGAGTTTTGAGCAATTCATCCAGGATAGGGCAAACAGTATTCCGGTTGCAAGAAGCGGTTTGCCAAGTGATATTGCTCATGCTGTTGCATTCTTTGCCGATGAAGCATCCTCATTCATTAGTGGGCAGGTTTTATATGTTGCGGGCGGTCCAAAAAATTAAGGGAAAAGGCGGGATGTTATGTTCAACGAAAGTATTGGAAAACGATCCACCCCCGTTAAAAATATAGTTGAACGGGGAGCCGTTAAAAAATTCGCATTATCGATTGGTGATCCCCACCCGATTTTCATTGATGAAGAAATAGGCAGGCAATCAAGGTACGGAACCAATATAGCTCCTCCAACTTTCCCAAGGGTCTTTGATTTTGGGACGATTGAAAGTTTAAATCTCCCGAATAAAGGATTGCTTCATGGTGAGCAGATATATCGCTATAACAGGCCGCTGAAGGTAGGGGAAGAAATCACCTGTTATACGGAAGTGAAAGACTACTATGAGAAAAAAGGGAAACAAGGGGAAATGGGATTTCTAGCCTTTAAAAATTATGGGACGGATGCAAATGGGGAAATTGTCTTCACTGCTGAACAGCTTGTCATTTTAAATGAATCGATCAGAAGGAAGGTGATGAGTAAGTGACGACATTAACCGAACTTCATATTGGTGACTCGATACATTCAATCGAGCTTCCGCCTGTAACGCGATTGGACCTCATTAAATATGCTGGCGCATCAGGTGATTTCAATCCCATTCATACCATTGATGAGGAAGCAAAAAATGCTGGTCTTCCTGGTATTATCGCACATGGAATGTGGACGATGGGAAACCTCGCAAAGCTTTTCAGTAATCTTTATGAAAATGGATTTATCGAAGAATACAAGATTCGCTTCAAAGGAATGGTTTTCTTGAATGATGTCATAACTCTTCATGCGGATCTAAAGGGAAAAAATGGGAATAGATATTTTTTCAATGTAGCGGCCACTAACCAGTCAGGTAAGGAAGCGATCAGTGGAGAGGTTATTTTTAAGACTTACTGAGGGAAAGTAGTGATGAAAATTATTTCATCACTACTTTTTTTAGGAGCGAAAATCGACAATTTTAAAGGAGTTTCGAAATTTGTCCAGAATTGTACTTAAAATGAATTCTTTTTGCGGCGGTGAATAGTATTGAATCAAGTGAAACAGGATTCTCAGATTAATTTGCTCAAAGAGTGGACCTTTCCTGCACTAGTCGTGGATTCTGCAAATCGGATAAAGGGTTGGGGCACCTATTTTAATCAATCGTTAAGTCAGAATGGTAATAATACACTAACCGAACAATTCGATGAGTGGCAATTTCTCGATAATAAAAGGCTTGCAGCTGCGAGGCTGCATGATAAACGGTATTTATTTTTATTAATGAAACAAATGGACACTGACAATAGTCTATATATAGGCAGTGAAACAGAATTTTTGGATGATTTATTGATTGATGCTCATAAAACGGATAAATTGAATCGCGCACTGGATGCCATTATCGAAAATTCCTATGATGGGATATACATCACCGATCAAGATGGAGTCACGCTTTATACCAATTCGGCAATTGAACGAATCACTGGTATACCAAAAGAGTATTATATCGGCAAATCGGTGGACCAATTGATTAAACGCGGCATCTTGAATGCTTCGGTGACGCATAAGGTAGTGAAGCTGAGACGAACGGTATCGGTCGTACAGGATAATTTTGCTGGAAAGGAAACATTGATTACAGGAAGTCCCGTTTTTAATGCCGAAGGGGAAATAGAGCAAGTCGTTACGAATATAAGGGATTTATCTGATTTAAATGAACTGATGCATGAGTTGACGAAAGTTAATGAGCTGAATAATCAATATAAGCAGGAAATTGAGAAACTTCGGAAGATAACAAGCAAGGATGGGGTCGTATTTGTCAGTGATAAAATGAAAATGATCTATGAGATTGCTGAAAGAATATCGGATATCGATGCGACCGTACTCATTCTGGGAGAAACGGGTGTTGGAAAGGATGTCCTTGCCCGCAATATTTATAATCGGAGCATCCGATCTAAAAAAGGGGATTTCATCAAAATAAATTGTGGGGCAATTCCCGCTGATTTATTGGAATCCGAGCTCTTTGGATATGAAGGAGGGGCTTTTACGGGAGCCAATCAAAAAGGCAAACCAGGGATGTTTGAGCTGGCAGAGAGTGGGATCTTATTCTTGGATGAAGTCGGTGAGCTTCCCTTGCAACTTCAAGTGAAGCTGCTTAGGGCCCTTCAGGAAAGGGAGATTCAAAGAATCGGAGGTACAAAGCCAAAGAGAATCGATGTTCGGATAATAGCAGCCACGAACCGAAATTTATCGGAGATGGTCAAATCGGGTGATTTTCGGGAAGACCTCTTTTACAGGCTGAATGTCATTCCGATTACGATTCCTCCTCTAAGGGAAAGAAGAGAGGATATCTTGGCATTGACTGACTTATTTTTAACAAAGGCAAACGAACAATATAAATTCTCAAAAGAAATAGATTCGCGGTTGAAGGAATATTTTTATCAACATGATTGGCCAGGAAATGTCCGTGAATTGATTAATATAGTGGAGAGGCTCGTCGTGCTAACGGATAATCAAATATTATCGATTAACGACCTTCCGGAAGAATATCAGCCGGAAAATCGGAATCAGCCGAACCTCAATGCTACCCTAACTTTAAAAGAAGCGGTGGAAAGGGCCGAAAAGGAAATCTTGACGAAAGCGGCTCAAACCTACCAAACTACATATGAAATCGCGGAAGCCCTTGATTCCAGTCAGGCAACAATTGTGAGGAAACTTAAAAAATATCGATTAAAGGTCAGTGGAAAAGAATAGATAAGTATGAACAGCACCTGCATTGTTGGACATTATTCAACAATGCAGGTGCTGTTTTTTTGACTGAAATTCCTAATTATATACGCGTTTTTTTGGGGGATGCGCTTTATTACCTTATGGGTTTTTAGAAATTTATTGGTTGTAAAGTTGTTTATTGACCTGCTATTGCTTGAAATGATTGTAGTTATAAAGGGGAATTTTGAATCCTCTACATTTTATGTTTTCAATTAATTCCTTTATTGATTCAGAAATGATTTTTTCAGTCAATAGTGAATGACGGACAACCCATATGGAATCGATACTTTTGATTTTTACAATTCAATAATGAATTCACTGGCTGGTAAATAGCCTTATTGACGGTGATTTAATGTTTGGCACGGCACTTGCATTTATTAACAGGATAACAGGAAATTAATCTGCGGAATGATCCTCCTATAGAAGGTGCAAGGTGAAAGGGGTGAACGAACCAGACGATTATCATGGGTAAACCGTTATTAAAGAGAAGATGGAATCATTGGCTATCCCTAAAACAGCATATGCTTGTCAGCTACCACTTAATCCTTAAATAGAGTCAATGAAACTATGATGATTTCTGATGATATCCAATTGAATTAAGTGGTCATCAAAAATGAAAGCGCTATCAAATGGTCAAGGAGCTTTTTCCGCTACACCCTAAGCTATATCTGTTGGTGGAGAACATAGGGAAATAAAACTTGCTGTTCCTCTCCAAGAGTTTGAGCCTGTGGGGAAATAAGTGAAGGTGTTTCTCGTCACAGATGTGTGCTTTCAAAATATGGACAGGACTGTGGACCAGGGAATGAACAGCAAAGTGAAGTTCAATAATTTTCAAGGAGGAAGTAAATGGAAATTTTGATCCAGCAGCTTTTTAATGGTTTGACGATTGGCAGCGTATATAGTCTTGTTGCCCTGGGATTGACGCTAGTATATGGAATTTTGCATATCCCGAACTTTGCCCACGGTGCCCTATATATGTTGGGTGGATATATCACATTGTCAATGATGACATTATTTGGGGTCAATTACTGGATTGCCATGTTCGTATCCATTATCGTTGTTGGTTTGTTGGGAGTACTTTTGGAACGTTTCGTGTTCCGCCTGTTAAGGGAGGCACCTCCATTGCACGATAAGATTGCAGCAATCGGAATTCTCCTTTTTCTTGAAGCTTTTGCCCAATTTGTCTGGGGTGCCGACTTCCATACAATGACTTCTCCATACGGACAAGTGGTCAATATCATGGGCCTGACATTCACACTTCAGCGATTATTGATCATCGTGTCAGCTATCGCAGTGATGGTTTTACTTTACCTTTTCCTTAAGAAAACTTATGCCGGTTCAACGATAATAGCGATGTCCCAAAGCCGTGAAGGGGCGTCATTAGTGGGAATCAACATTAATAAAGTCGCGATGCTTACCTTCATGATATCGGGTGGATTAGCAGCGATCGCTTCATCCCTTGCATCACCGATTAACCTTGTTTTTCCAGGCATGGGGCACTTAGTCATCCTAAAAGCATTCGTCATTATCATCTTGGGAGGGATGGGGAGCATCCCGGGGGCGATCGTAGGCGGATATATCCTAGGTTTCAGTGAGAGCTTGGGCGCAACTTATATTTCAAATGATTTTAAAGACATCATTGCATTCATTCTTTTAGTCGTAATATTAACCGTGAAACCAACAGGTCTTTTTGCCAAGGGGGAGAGGTAGCGTGAAGATATTAACGAAAAGAAATGGGATTATCGCACTTGTCATCTTTGCTTTTTCATTCCCTTTTATCGCGCAAAACGACTATTATCTCCATATGCTGACACTTTCGTTCATTTGGGCGATAGCTGTTTATGGAATCAATTTATTATCAGGCTATACTGGATATCTCTCGCTTGCACATGCTGGTTTTTTTGCGATTGGAGCATATTCACTAGGCCTGCTGACGGTAAAAGCGGGAATGAACTTTTGGTTGGCACTTGTAGCGGCATGTATAATCACATGTGCAATTGGGTTTTTGATCGGTTTGATCGCGCTGAGGACAAAGGAACACTTTTTCGCGATTTATACTCTATGTGTGGGTTACATCATATATCTAGTCATCGATAAATGGGAGGGACTTACAGAGGGAGTTAGGGGATTAATCGGTATACCTGCTCCTGGGAATATAGGGCCAATCACATTCGATACTGCAGCATCCCAATATTATCTAGTCCTCATTTTCCTGCTTGCAGTGATTTTAATCGTGTATCGAATTATACGCTCGTTGACCGGCAGGACGTATATGGCCATCAGGAACAGCGAGGACCTTGCCCAAACGATTGGTATATCCACAATGAAGAATAAGTTAACCGCATTTGTCCTATCCACATTCTTTGCAGGTTTGGCAGGTGCCTTGTATGCTTCATTCATTCGTTTCATTGGACCTGATATCGGATCAACTGCCATAATGTTCGATCTATTGATGTATTTATTGGTTGGTGGAATCGGGACACTTTCAGGTCCATTGGTAGGAACATTATTGTTAGTAATCCTTTCGCAGAATTTGCAATTCCTTCAAGAATATCGAATGTTGATATTCGGGCCATTGCTTACGGTGATCATTATCTTTTATCCGTGCGGAATCGCAGGGGCCTTCTTTGATTGGCAAAGAAAGCGAAAAGATAATGAGCTGTCCGGGGTGAGGAGCGAAATGCACATAAAAGCTGAGGAGGGATGAAATTGCTAATCGAAACGAAGAATTTGACAAAGCGGTTTGGAGGATTGGCGGCCGTCAATAATGTGGACTTTACGATTGAAAAAGGTAGAATCAATGCAATAATCGGACCAAATGGTGCAGGAAAATCAACTTTTTTTAACTTGATCAGCGGCTTTCATCGACCAACTTCTGGGACGGTCCTTTTTAAAGGGATTGATATCACCAAGCTTCCTGCCAATGAAATAGCGGGGCTCGGAATTTCAAGAACCTTTCAAACGACAAGCCTTTTTGATCAATCGACCGTATTGGATAATGTCATTGTCGGGCATAGACTGCGAACCAAATCCAATCTGGTGGATGCCATTCTAAGAACAAAACGATTAAAACGGGAGGAAGCGGCATGCAGGGATAAGGCGATGGAGGTACTTGATATTGTTGGATTGACGGAATCGGCTGACAGAATGGTCTCCAGCATCTCCCAGGAGGAAAAGAAACGGACAGCCATTGCTCTTGCCCTTGCGACGGAACCGGAAATTATCTTTCTTGATGAACCTGCTGCGGGAATCAACCCGGATGAAACGGAAGGCTTGACAGAACTGATTAAAAAATTGAATCGATCGGGACTGACCGTTTGTTTAATAGAGCACAAAATGCATATGATCATGAACTTGGCAGATCACATCATGGTCCTTAATTACGGAGAAAAAATTGCGGAGGGCACACCTAAGGAAATCCGCGGAAATGAAACGGTGATTAAAGCCTATTTGGGAGGTAGTGCCAGTGCTTAAGTTAACCGATGTCGCCGTGAATTATGGGAGTTTCACTGCGATAAAACATGTGAATATCGAAGTTGCCAAGGGAGAGATCGTTGTTTTATTAGGAGCTAATGGGGCAGGAAAAAGCACGACTTTTCGTTCCATAAGCGGAATCAGTAAGCTGTCCAAGGGGGAAATTCATTTTCTGGGCATGCCGATAGGGGGCCGTGCCCCGGATAAGAATGTTCGGGAGGGAATCGTCCAGTGTGCCGAAGGACGTAAACTGTTTCCACAAATGACCGTCCAGGAAAATCTGAGGATGGGTGCTTATGTGCATCGAAAGAAAAAAGCGGAGATCAAGGATTCCTTGGAATACGTCTATCACTTATTCCCGATTTTAAAAGAAAAACATCATGATGAAGCGGGAAGCCTGAGCGGAGGCCAACAGCAAATGCTCGCAATTGGAAGAGCTTTGATGTCAAAACCAAAATTGTTGATGCTTGATGAGCCTTCGGTGGGACTCGCTCCACTTATTGTCGAACAAATGTTTCGGGTCATTGAAGAAATAAATCGCGAAGGAATCGCGGTCCTGCTTGCTGAACAAAACGCGAATGCTGCCCTCGGCATTGCAGATAAAGGATATGTTTTCGAAAATGGGGTAATTGTCGTTCAAGGGACAGCAAGTGAGTTATTAGCCAATGATGAAGTAAGGAAAGCGTATATAGGGGCCTGAAAAAAATGAATGGGGGATTTTTATGAAAAAACTGAAAGTATTATTTGTCTTTCTCCTGCTAATCTTCACTGTTTTGGCCGGTTGCAATAATGGGGATAGCTCTGTGTCAAGCAGTGGCAGTAAAGGCAAAGGTGAAAATGTCGTTAACATCGGTTTTAGCGGTCCTTTAAGCGGGGCAGCAGCCTTATATGGGAAACGGACATTGAATGGTGTCGAAATGGCCGTCAATGAAATTAACGATGCTGGCGGGTTTGAAGTAGATGGTAAGAAATACACGCTGAATTTAGTATCGTTGGATGATAAATACTTACCTAATGAAACAGGGTCGAATGCTAAACGACTAATTCAGGAATATGATACGCCGATCATTTTCACGCCTCATAGCGGAGGTGTGCTGGCACTTCAGGTTTTTAATGAACAAGAGGAATTCATCATTGGGGCATATACGAGTGAGCCGGCAGTGACCGAGAGCGGAAATTCATTAACCGTTCGGATTCCACCGAATTACGAGGGGTATATTGAACCTTTTACAACATATGCAATGGAACATTTCGGCAAGAAGATTGCCGCTTTGCCAACATCTTCGCAATACGGTAAAGACTGGACGGAAGCCGTGCTTCCACATTGGGAAAAGCAAGGTGGAAAAGTCGTTTATAATTCCTCGATTGATTTCGCCAAAGAAACCGATTTCTTTACGATTGTCACCAATGCCTTGAAAAAAAATCCTGATGTGCTATTTATCGGTGGTGCTTCGGAACCTACGGCAAAAGTAGCGAAGCAAGCTCGGGAGCTAGGATTTAAGGGCGGTTTCATCATCATGGATCAAGCAAAGCTGGATCAAATGAAGCCGATTGCAGGTTCATATGAAACATTGGAAGGCTCAATTGGCGTTCTGCCACTAATGGACTCAGATGAAGAAGCAGTGCCTGCTTTCATTGAGAAATATCAAAAGGATTATAAGGAAGATCCAAGCTCCGAAGTAGGATTGAATTATATCGCCATGTATGCGTTTGTGGAAGCGATGAAATCTGCAGGCAGCGTTGATGATGCGAAGGCCATCCGTAAACATATGCAAGATGGACTATCAAATATAGGGCCAGATCAAAAAATATACAATATTCCCTCGATTGATGAAAATGGAGGATTTGCATCAACTATTGTCGTCGGTGCAGTAGAAAACGGGAAAGTAGTCCCTGTCCGTTAACTGGGTAAAGGGATGCAGGTGTTCCGGGTAGTATACTAGTTTAGCATTTTGTTAAATACTTGTTCGTGTATCGTTCCTGATCATAGGGACGGTACACGTTTTTTATTGTTGAAAAAATCTACACCCAAAAATAGCAGGCTCCTACGGGTAAATTACGGCACTAAGAAAGCTGCCATGGATGCATACTTTATTTAATAAGGAGTTATCCGGCAATGGGGGATTGAGGAAAGAAAAATGATGATAATTAACAAATTTTACAAAAATATCTTGTATCCGAGTAATGAAAACGCTATCATTAAATATAATATGAAATATAATTTCATTATTTTCTATTAAAAAATGAAATTATATTTAAGTAATTGTTTATAGGAGGATTTAATTGTCTATGGAGGAACATTTGCGTTCATTAACGACTGAATTACGGAACGAAAAGACGATGAATATCGATAGTGTAAATACGATGGAAGTCATTTCTGCAATCAATATGGAAGATTTTAAAGTGGCAGCAGCGGTTCAGGAGGTATTGCCAGAGATTGAAACGGTAGTTGAATGGGCTTGTGAATCATTAAAAAACGGAGGGAGACTGATATACATCGGAGCAGGAACGAGCGGAAGACTCGGTGTTCTGGATGCCGTGGAATGTCCCCCGACTTTCAGCACACCACCTGATAGGGTGCTGGGAATAATCGCAGGAGGGGAAAAGGCGTTTGTTCGGGCTGTTGAAGGAGCAGAGGATAAAGAAGAGTTTGGGGAATGTGATCTGATTGACGTGAAACTTACAGCAAATGATACGGTTATTGGCATCGCGGCTAGCGGACGTACCCCTTATGTGAGGGGCGCTTTACGTTATGCAAGAAAAGTTGGGGCTAAAGCGGTGGCATTATCATGCAATAAAAACGCGAGCATCACGGAAGCAGCTGATTTAGGGATCGAAGTGGTGGTCGGACCGGAAGTGTTAACAGGATCCACGAGAATGAAAGCGGCAACTGCACATAAAATGGTACTCAATATGATTTCAACTGCAACCATGATCCGGTTGGGAAAAGTCTATGAAAATCTGATGGTCGATGTTAATGTCAGTAATCAAAAACTGAAGGACCGTGCAATAAGCATCATAGAAACTGTAACGAATGCTGACTATGATCTAGCTTTGAATACGCTTGAAAAGGCAAATAATCAAGTTAAACCAGCGATTGTCATGATAAAAACGGCAACAGATTATGAAAAAGCAATGGAGTTACTGGAGAATGCGGATGGAGATGTTAGAAAAGCCATCTCGATCTATGAAGATTAAGGAGGGAAGCAATGGCTACAGGAGGATTATCCATCATACAGACGATGTTGAGCAAGCTGCCGCAATCAGAACAAAAACTAGCAGAATATATTCTACAGAATCCTCATGAAGTTGTGAACAGCACTGTACAGGAATTAAGTACGTCTGCCCAAACTAGCGGGGCCGCTGTTATTAGGTTATGTAAATCGCTTGGAATAAAAGGGTTTCAAGATTTGAAAATAAGGATTGCTGGAGATTTGATGAAGACCGTTGAACAGGGTTATCGGGATATCGAGCCTTCCGAATCACTATATCGAATTGTGGAGAAAACAACGAGTAATTCGATTCAGACCATTAGGGACACATCTGAAATAATCGATCACGATAATCTCAAACATGCGATAAAGCTGATGCTGAATGCTAAAACCGTCCACTTTTGCGGTGTGGGTGCTTCGAATATAGTTGCTGCTGACGCTCAGCAAAAACTACTTCGCGTCAATAAAGGGGCAACGGCTTTTACGGATATGCATTTAGTTGCAACCCTGATTGCAAATGCTGATGAAAATGACATCGTTTTTGCCATTTCATTTTCAGGGGAAACACTTGAAGTTGTCAATATATTGAAGCTGGCAAAAGAACGTGGGGTCAAGACAATCGGGCTGACTCATTATGGCCAAACAACGGTATCATCCTTGTGTGACGCCACACTGTATACATCCTATTCGAATGAAGCACCATTTCGAAGTGCAGCAACATCCTCACGATTGGCGCAATTATATATGATTGACATTTTATTTTTGGGGATGGCTTCAGAACAATATGAAGAGACTGTCCAATATATCGATAACACCAGGTCTGCCATTAAATCGATGACAGATCGATATAAATGATTGATACGAGATTTGACAAAGGGGGCTTTTGAATGGGTAAGGGGGATAAGTACGCCAACTTAGCAGAAGAGTTATTGGGGAAAATGGGTGGGGCATCTAATGTTGCCGATGCTGCACATTGTATGACCAGACTCAGGGTACTGCCAATCGATCGTTCGAAAGTAAAAATGGAAGATATAAAAAATACGGAAGGTGTTTTTGGCGTCATTGAAGAGGAAACGATACAAATCGTCCTCGGGCCAGGCGTGGTGAACAAGGTTCATACAGAATTTGAAAAGCTTCTGGAGGAATCTTCTAGCGATTTGAACTTAAAAGAAGTAGCCTCGAAGAATAAATCTGAGATTAATAGGAAAAACGCAAAACCATTTAAACTTTTTTTACGCAGGATTGCAAGTATTTTCATCCCTTTAATTCCCGCCTTAGTGGCATCAGGTTTGATTACCGGTATTACAAAAGCAATCGTTCAAGCGGGCTGGCTTGCCGCAGAATCGCAATTAGCCATCATTTTAACCGTTATCGGATCAGGGCTGTTTGCCTACTTGGGGATTTTGGTTGGAACCAATGCAGCAAAAGAATACGGTGGATCACCTGCACTTGGTGCACTTGCAGGTATCTTGGTCATAAACCCGGCCGTCGGCGACATTTCATTGTTCGGTGAAAACTTGCTCCCTGGCCGCGGTGGGTTGATAGGAGTCCTCTTTGCAGCTATTTTCATAGCCTTGGTGGAAAAACGGGTCAGGAAATTCATTCCTCAATCACTGGATATCATTTTGACGCCAACCATCGCTTTACTCATTACTGGGATTGTCACTTACATTGTATTTATGCCGGTAGGTGGGTTTTTATCGGATGCCATTACGACTGGGTTATTGAATGTTTTGGATTTCGGTGGTGTCGTAGCTGGATTCGTACTTGGTGCGGCCTTCCTCCCTCTCGTCATTACTGGTTTACATCAAGGGTTAACACCTGTCCATCTAGAATTGATCAATTCGATTGGTGATGATCCACTGCTTCCCATTTTGGCGATGGGTGGCGCGGGCCAAGTTGGAGCGGCATTTGCCATCTATATGAAAACGAAGAAAGCAAGTTTGAAGCGAGCTATCGGAGGGGGCCTTCCTTCCGGGATGCTAGGTATCGGTGAACCCCTTATATTTGGAGTGACCCTGCCATTAGGCAGGCCTTTCTTAACTGCATGTTTAGGTGCAGGAGTAGGTGGAGCCTTCCAAGCTCAATTCGGAATCGCAACGTCGTCCATCGGTGTGTCCGGACTGCCGCTTACCTTTTTAGTTCATCCAAACCAAATCGGATTGTTCCTCGCTGGGTTGTTCATTTCCTATATAGCAGGATTTATTTTTACGTATTTGTTTGGATTCAAAGATGAAATGGCGGTTGAATTCAAGTGATCGGAATTTCTTTTTATTTACAAGACCCGCATGCAGAAACACAAATCATCCATGCTGCTAACCTGGGGGTGAAGAAAGCATTTACCTCGCTTCATATTCCTGAAGAGAAGGGTGATCTCGTGAAGAGGATGATCACGCTTTTAAAGCTTTCAGAGGCCTATGGACTGGAAATCCATGCAGATGTCTCATTAAACACGCTTGATCATTTGGGGATAAGCAAATTTACGGATTTATGGCCATTAGGTATTAAAGGTATTCGCCTTGATGATGGGTTTGATAAAGAAACGGTCATATCTTTATCTAAGGTGTTTTCACTCTCACTAAATGCAAGTACATTGAATGAAGAAGAACTTTTAGCCGTGCTTGGGGGCGGTGTGGAAACGGAAAGTCTGATAGCTTGGCACAACTTTTATCCGAGGCCCGAAACGGGCCTTGAGGAAGGGTTCTTTCATGAACAAAATCGAATGTTCAAGAAATACGGCATACCGATCTTTGCTTTCATCCCGGGTTCAGGAAGTAAACGCGGTCCTCTTCATGAGGGCCTTCCAACACTTGAAAAACACAGGTTGATGAATCCTTACGCTGCCGGTATTGAGCTGATTCAGCATGTGGAAGGAGTTTACGTTGGAGATCAAGGAACGGAGAATAATCTGCTTGAGAATCTATCCGCCTATAAAAATCTAAATATTCTAACTGTTAGAATGGAATCCCGAATCTTGCAAAGCGGTCAGTATAAATTGAGGCCAGATGTTTCTCAAGATGTTTTCCGGCTGCAGAATACCCGGGTCAAAGCAAATGTTGAGCCGAGTAATACAGTTGCACGCAGCCTTGGGTCCATAACGATGGACAATGATGCTTACGGAAGATATCGGGGGGAGGTCCAAATTTGCAAGAGAGACCTAGGGGCAAATCACCGAGTTAATGTTATAGGTCGAGTTATAGAAGAAGATATTCCCTTGCTGTCCCTTCTAAAGCCTGGTCAAACGATAAACCTTGTAATTGAGTGACCAATTGAATCAATTATACAGGGGGTAAATGGATATATTTCATGAAGGCTTGTTAAAAGAGGCGGCTGCGGGGTTTCCAATGCTGCCTTGATTTCTTTATAGGATCTATATAGTTCATTTCCATTCATTTTTATGAAAGTGGATATGGAATTGTTGCTAACGGAACTAAAAAGTATACAAGGGAGGAAGCCTAAATGATAAAAAGGATATGTGCCCCTGCTGGAATCGCATTATTCTTTGTTTTATCCATTTTAGGAGGGAATGCGACAGCAAAGGGATCAGAGAAGGAAAAATCTGTATCGGATATTCAGGAAATCGTAGAAAGCATGACAATCGATGAAAAAGTCGGTCAAATACTAATGCCGGATTTTCGTAATTGGAAAAAACAAGGAGAAGCGAAGGCGACCGGGTTTATTGAAATGAACTCAGAAGTTGCAAGCATCATCAAAAAATATCATCTGGGCGGTGTGATTCTGTTTGCTGAGAATGTAGTCGATACCGAACAAACGGTTCGGCTAACAGATGGCTTGCAGATGGCAAGCCCGGACCTGCCGCTGTTCATAACGATCGATCAGGAAGGAGGAATCGTAACTCGCCTTCAAACTGGAACGAATCTTCCTGGAAATATGGCACTTGGTGCAGCCAGAAATGAGAGTTACGCTTATCAATCTGGAGAAATCATTGGCAGGGAACTGTCGTCACTTGGCATAAATGTCAATTTCGGGCCGTCTGTCGATGTCAATAATAATCCCGGAAATCCTGTTATTGGCGTTCGTTCCTTCAGTTCTGATCCGGAACTTGTATCAAAGCTTGGCATTCAGATGATAAAAGGATTGCAAAATCAGAACATGATAGCGACGACCAAGCATTTCCCCGGACACGGAGATACAGCAGTCGATAGTCATTATGGTCTCCCCCTTGTTTCTCATGATAAAGAACGTTTGCGTTCCATCGAGTTGGTTCCTTTCCAAAGGGCCATCGATGCTGGAGTTGATATGATGATGACAGCACATGTTCAATTTCCTGCTTTCGATGACACTAAGTATATCAGTAAAAAAGACGGTCAAGAAATAATGGTTCCTGCAACGTTGTCACAAAAGGTCATCACGGGTCTATTACGTGAGGAAATGGGTTTTAACGGTGTTGTGGTTACAGATGCTTTGAATATGAATGCCATCGCGGACAACTTCGGACAGGAAGAAGCTGTGGTCCTTGCCCTTAAATCTGGCGTTGATATTGCACTGATGCCTGCACAGGTTAATTCGCTTCAAATGAAAAGAATATAACCTCTGTATTCAATGCAGTGAAGTCAGCAGTGGAAAGTGGGGAAATTCCTCTAAGTCAAGTCAATCAATCTGTAACGAGGATACTTGAACTGAAAGTGAAGAGAGGGATATTAAACCCTGATGACACTCCAATCGATAAAAAAATCGAAACCGCGCTTAAAGTGGTCGGAAATGAAGATCATTTGAAAAAAGAAAGGAAAATGGCGGAAGATGCCATCACTCTTTTGAAAAATGAAGACAAAACATTGCCTTTCAAACCTAAGAAAAATGATAAAGTTTTAATTCTTGCTCCTTTTGATGATCAAGTTGAATCCATGTCCAGGAGCATCAGAGAACTAGCTGACAAAAAGAAAATCAAGAAAGTCCAAATAACGGGTATGAGTTTTTCAGGAAAGTCATTTTCAGATCAAGTGGCCAAACTCATTGATGAATCGGACTTTGTCATAGCTGGTTCCTATATTATCAAAAACGATCCGGCTGTCAATGATGGAGTGATAGATGATAGCATTCAAGATTCGGCGAAGTGGGCAACAGCCTTCCCTAGGGCTGTCATGAATCATGCTAAGAAGAAAGATAAAGAATTTGTTTTAATGAGTTTAAGAAACCCTTATGATGTTGCAAACTTTGAAGAAGCGAAAGCGGTTCTTGCTGTTTACGGGTTCAAAGGGTATTCGAATGGGCGTTATAGACAGCCAAATATTCCGGCAGGCATCTCGACCATTTTTGGAGAATCAAAACCTAAAGGCACGTTGCCTGTCGATATACCATCAGTAACCAAGCCCAATGAAAGCCTTTATAAATTTGGATATGGATTAGATATTAAATCTGGAAGACCCATTAAAAAATAGTGAGGGATGCAATTTGAAAAGAATGATAATCCTATTTACCATTTGTCTGTTGACTTTCGGCATCGTTTCCTCAAAAAGTGTAACCGCTGTTAAAGAGAAGAAAAAACAAAAGGTCAGTCCCGGTATTGAAGTTCTTTTAAAAGAAGAAAAGGACGTGTTAAGCGGAAAGAAAGTCGGCTTGATTACGAATCCAACCGGCATCGACTCTAATTTAACCAGCATCGTCGATCTACTTAATGATGATCCGGATATTAATTTGACAGCGTTATTTGGTCCTGAACATGGAGTGCGTGGAGATGCGCAAGCTGGTGCAAGCGTTGAATATTATATTGATGAAAAAACAGGGTTGCCCGTTTATAGCTTATATGGCAAAACGAAAAAACCGACGCCTGAAATGTTAAAGGATGTTGAGGTCCTTGTTTTTGATATCCAGGATGTCGGAACACGCTATTACACTTACATCTACACGATGGCTTATGCAATGGAAGCAGCCAAAGAAAATGATATTCCATTTATCGTGCTGGACCGGCCCAACCCACAAGGCGGGGAGTCGGTAGATGGGCCAGTACTTGAACCTGAATTCTCATCGTTTGTTGGTTTGTACCCAATACCCCTTAAGCATGGGATGACTGTTGGGGAACTCGCTACTTTGTTCAATAAGGAATTTAAAATTGGTGCAGATCTAAAGGTCATCAAGATGAAAGGCTGGAAGCGATATATGGATTATGACGAAACTGGTCTCCCTTTTGTCTTGCCCTCACCGAATATGCCGGCAGTTTCCACAACGTTCGTATATCCGGCTACAGGCTTGATCGAGGGAACGAATGTCTCGGAAGGCAGAGGAACGACTAAACCATTCGAGTTGATTGGTGCCCCTTATATAAACAGCGATGAGCTTGCTGGGAAATTAAATGCATTAAGGTTACCTGGCGTAAAATTCAGAGCAGCCTCCTTTACACCTACATTTTCAAAACATGCAGGTAAACTTAGCCACGGAGTGGAAATTTATATAACGGACAGAGAGGAATTCAAGGCTGTCCCTACCGGACTTCACATCATCAAGACCATTCAGGATTTATATCCTGGAGATTTCGAATTCCTTGCAGCCAACAATTTCAATTTATTGATTGGCAATGGATGGGTAATGTCAAGAATTGAAGAAGGTTCATCAGTAAATGAAATTATGAAAGAATATCAAGCAAAGCAGGATGCTTTTAAAAAGGTTCGCAAAAATTACTTGCTCTATAAATAAGTGAAAAAAGAAAAGTCCGGTTGGACTTTTCTTTTTTTATGAACTTTCGAAGGAGGAAGAAAATCGCTAAGACTTTATTCCTGAATAAAGCCAAATTTATAAATGAAATGAAGTTCTAAAATGGAAGGAACCGTTGTCTAATAGAATATGGGGTTTGCCCTAAATCAGTAATTGTCAGGAGGAAAGAGGGATGAAAAAATATCTTCAAAAAATTGGACGTTCCTTGATGCTGCCAGTAGCCGTATTGCCGGCAGCCGCCATATTAATGGGGATCGGTTATTGGATAGATCCTGCAGGATGGGGAGCGGGAAGTCCGTTAGCAGCTTTCTTAATTAAAGCAGGTTCTTCGATCATTGATAATATGGCTATCTTGTTTGCTGTTGGAGTGGCATTGGGCATGTCGAAAGGAAAAGATGGAGCCGCCGCTTTGAGCGGGCTGGTAGCCTATCTAGTCGTAACGACATTGCTTTCCACGGACTCGGTAGCGATGCTGCAAGGAATTGATGTAAAAGATGTAAATCCAGCATTTGTGAAAATAGAAAATGCATTTGTCGGAATCCTCTCGGGCCTTATAGCGGCAGCTATGTATAATCGGTTCAGTAAGGTCGAGCTGCCGGATGCACTCGCTTTCTTTAGCGGTAAACGCCTTGTCCCAATCCTTACTGCGGTTGTCATGCTACTCGTTTCTCTTATACTATTCTTCGTATGGCCACTCATCTACTCCTGGTTAGTTATATTCGGGGAAGGAATAAGTGAATTAGGTGCAGTTGGAGCAGGACTCTATGGATTTTTCAATCGGCTTTTGATACCAACAGGTTTACATCATGCGTTAAACTCCGTATTCTGGTTCGATGTAATAGGACTTAACGATATCGGTAAATTCTGGGCTGGAACAGGAATAAAAGGAACCACGGGCATGTATCAAGCCGGATTCTTTCCCGTCATGATGTTCGGTTTACCGGCTGCTGCTCTTGCCATGTACCATTCGGCAAAATCACGGAAGAAAAAACAAGTCGCCTCATTAATGCTCGCAGCTGGTTTCGCTTCATTTTTCACAGGCGTTACTGAACCGTTGGAATTTGCTTTCATGTTTGTTGCACCAGCCCTGTTTGTTGTGCATGCTTTATTAACAGGAATATCGTTGGCTATTGCTGCCACTTTCCAATGGACAGCAGGGTTCGGTTTTAGTGCAGGATTCATTGACTTTGTTTTAAGTTCAAGATTGCCATTGGCAAATCAACCTTATATGCTACTTCTTCAAGGACTGGCTTTTGCTGTCATTTACTATTTCTTATTCCGATTCTTGATAAAAAGGTTCAATTTAATGACTCCCGGCAGAGAAGATGATACAGAAGATGAGCTTGATGGCGGAGGAGTGATTGAGGAAGCAGACAGCAGTCGCGGCGGGAATGATGAGAGTAAATTCTTTGGAATGGCTTCCGCTATTTATGAGGGTTTAGGCGGTGACGCTAACGTTACATCTGTAGATAACTGCGTTACCCGATTAAGGGTTGAGGTGGAGAATATGGGAGCTGTCGATCAGAATAAAATCAAATCAACAGGGGTTGCTGGAATCAATATCGTGGGTCCCCAAAGCATTCAAGTCATCGTAGGGACACAAGTACAATTCATAGCTGATGAAATTGAAAAGATCCGGCGGCAATAGCTGGTACACTAAAAATCTACGATCAGGATTATATTTTCTGATCGTAGAGATTTTTATGATAAAGTACTGATTATAAATGCGCAAAAGATTTATCTATATTAACTCTGCTTTTAAAATAGAATAAAACGAATCAATGTTCTATAATATATAAGGATATTGAATGAAGGATTTGCCATGAAGCTTGGAGAAATAGTAATGAAGCTTGTTCGCCAATCATTTGAATAATTAGGAAATCAGTGGTAATGAAGGCTGTATACATACACGTCAATCTAGAGACACGATCATATAGTTTACTAAGTTTTGAGCAAGGGATATTTTTTGCATTTCTGAAACTTTTAGTATGGGGGGGTTCCAGTCTTGTATAAACAAAAAACCAAAGAAACTGACAGTAGTGTCATTGAGTTCATTGAGAACGTCGATAATCCCAAAAAACGTGAAGATGCATATGAATTGCTGGATGTTTTCACCAAAACGACAGGTTATGAGGCAAAGATGTGGGGACCGAGCATCATTGGGTTCGGTATCTATCATTATAAATATGAATCAGGTCACGAAGGCGATGCCCCCCTGGTAGGCTTTTCCCCTCGAAAAGCAAAAATCAGTTTATATTTCTCTCCAGGGGATAAAAAAAGGGAAGAATTGTTACAGGCATTTGGAAAACACACTTCCGGAAAAGGCTGTGTGTACATCAATAAAGTGGCAGATATCGATAGTAATGTATTGAAAGAATTGATTAATCAGTCTGTCAAGTTTTTGAGAGATAAGTACCCGGACAATGAAAAATAATAGAACGTATGATCAGTTTATAATTGTTTAAGAGGAACAAGAAAGCGAGTGGGAACGAAAATGAGAAAAATTAAAGTGGGCATAGTTGGGTACGGATTGTCAGGAGCCACATTTCACGCTCCATTACTAAGTGTTTTAGGGCAGTTTCAAATAGCGAAAGTTGTCAGCTCCAATAAGGAAAAAGTCCAAAAAGATTTGAAAGATGTGGAAGTGGTAAGCAGCTTAGAGGAAATTCTTGAAGACGCGTCCATTGATTTGGCTGTTATTACGACACCGAGTGGTTTGCATTATGAAATGGCCAAGCAAAGCTTGTTAGCCGGGAAGCATGTCATCCTCGAAAAGCCGATGGTAGTGGAAGTTCGGGAGGCAGAGGAACTAATTAAGATTGCCGAGGAAAAGGATCTGCTATTAAGTGTCTATCATAATCGGAGATGGGATAATGACTTTTTGACCGTGAAAAAACTTATGAATGATGGAGTGCTTGGGGAAATCAATACATACCAAGTCCATTATGATCGATACAGGCCTGTGGTCAGGGATAGATGGAGGGAAAAACCAGGCCCGGGATCAGGCATGCTTTATGATTTAGGATCACATCTCATCGATCAAGCACTGCATTTGTTTGGATTGCCGCAATTCGTTTGGGCAGATGTATTTTCCCAAAAAGAAAATGCAGAAACGGATGATTATTTCCATTTGATATTAGGATATGAAAAGCTGAGAGTTATCTTACATTCTGGCTCAATCGTTCCGAATAATGGACCGCGGTATCAGGTGCATGGAAGTAAAGGATCATTTATCAAGTACGGTCTTGATTGCCAAGAGGCGGCCCTAAGTGAGGGGGAAAAACCGCTGGATGACTCTTGGGGTGCAGATGATCCCGAATTCTATGGTAAGCTGGTTACGGTTGAAGGAGAAAATGAGATACATGAAACCATTGAAACACTGCATGGTTCTTATTTAACGTATTACCAGGCAGTTGCCGATAGTATATTGAGCGGGAAAAAAGCTCCAGTCACTGCCCAAGAAGGGTTATCGGTCATTAAAATCATTGATGCGGCTTTTGAAAGCAGTAAAGGAAAGAAAGCCATTTATATTAAATGAAATTCAATATCCCCTTATAAAATATGAATTGAGAAAACTGAATGTTAAGCGGCCTTATTTTTAGAAATAAGGTCGCTTTTTATGCTCAAATGCATGATTTCCCGGTTTATTAGGCAAATCAAAACTCGTGAATTCGAATGTTACGCAAGAATTTGAGCGGTTTACGCATAAAATTGGAGCAAATATTCGAGAGATTGGGCGTTTACTCGTGAAATAGTGCCATTTACTCGTGAATTTGGATCAAATACTCGTGAAATTCATACATATACTCGTGAATTTGAATGTTACGCAAGAATTTGAGCGGTTTACGCATAAAATTGGAGCAAATATTCGAGAGATTGGGCGTTTACTCGTGAAATAGTGCCAATTACTCGTGAATTTGGAGCAAATATTCGAGAGATTGGGCGTTTACTCGTGAAATAGTGCCATTTACTTGTGAATTTGGATCAAATACTCGTGAAATTCATACATATACTCGTGAATTTGCCGCATTTACTCGTGAATTCAAATGTTACTCAAGATTTTGAGCGGTTTCAGCATGGAATTTGAAGCTAACATTAGAGGGATTGAAGTATTTGAACTGGTAGATATACAGTTTTGGAGGTTTAAAATAGATATGAAAATCATAATGAAAACCCCCGAATGGCACCTGCTACTCGGGGGTTTCGTTGAGGTATAAAACTTGAAATGCCTTTTAAGCTTTAGGATAATGCCTTTGCATGAAGAGATCGCCTTTGCCAAGCCATGGTAATCATCAAAGTAATGAATAAGAGGATAAGGCCCAACATGAACGGATAGGTAATGTGGACATCATACATCATTCCGGCAAGTGTAGGTCCGAGCACATTTCCGATGCTCATATATGCATTATTCATACCCATTGCAAAGCCCTGCTCATTTCCTGCCATCTTGGAAATCAGTGTGTTTAGAACTGGACGTAAGATGGAGGTGGAAAGGAAGATGACCAGTGAAATTAAAAAGAAAATCAGGTAACTTGAAGCAAAAAGAGATAGGAGGAAACCGATGGCTGCAACACTGATAAAGATATTCAGCACATTCACTTCCCCGAAACGCTTTACAATCCGGTCGACGACAAACAGTTGTACAATTACACTGACGATACCAGTGGCTGTAACCATGAAGGCGATGTCCTTAGGGCTTGAATTGAATTGATTATCAAGATAAAGACCAATGACAGATTCATATGCCATTAAGCCAAAGCTCATTACAAGTGTAATGATGAGTGGGATGAAATAGGGCACTTTCACGGATAAGGCAATCTTCCGAACCATCGTTTCGGTTTTTGCATCCATGGCTTGAGTAACCTGTGCCGTTTCGCTTTCTTTTAAAACAAATATCGAAAATACCACAGCTGATAGCGATACCAGCGCAGAAATCAAAAAGGGAAACTTCAAGCCAAAGTCAGCTAAAAAACCTCCAATTCCTGGACCGACTACAATTCCCAGTGACATGGCGGCAGATACTAAACTATTGCCTTTAGCGCGTTGATCAAATGTGGTGATATCGGCTACATAAGCAAAAATTGCGGGTATAAGCAAAGCTGCCCCGATCCCGCCAATGATGCGAGAAGCATATAATAACCAAATGGAATTGACTGCATAAAAAATAAACATGGATAATGTCAAACCGACCAATCCATAAATAATCATTTTTCTGCGCCCGAATTGGTCAGTCCATTTTCCGGCAATTGGTGAAAAGATAAGTTGTGCACCTGCGAAAATGGCAATCATTAGGCCAGCGGCGGTTCCTCCTTGATTAATGGAGGCCAGGTATGCTGGTAAAATGGGAATGATGATACCGAAACTTCCTATTGCTATAAACATATTGATCATGAGGATAATGATCTTTTTGCGTTGTTCTGCTGACATGGACAGCCTCTCTCTCTCTTTAAAAATCAATAACCAATTTAATTCGCATGGTTAATTTTTTGATACGTTAATTATGTTATAGTTTTAGATAGATAGTGTCAATAAGAAAGGATTGTCAATCATGCATTCAAGTGAATTGTATAATTTACATCTAGAAATCAAGGAACTAAGCAGCCTCTCACAGGAATTGGTGGAACCGTTATTGGTTAAATATGATTTAACTTCTGTACAGTATCGTGCATTGCAATTAATTGTCTTGACTGAATCCATAGCGGTTAAAGATGTTTCGAATCATTTAAAAATCAAACCTGCAGCAGGAACTGCACTAATTGACCGGCTTGAACGGAAGAAGTTGATTGAGAGGGTACACAGTGAGGATGATCGGCGGTTCGTTTTTATCCAACCCACCGAAAGTGGAAGGGAAACCTATCATTCCATCAATAAGTGTTTTGCCAAAATCTTTCGTGACTTTTATAGCGTCCTAAATGAAGAGGAAACGCAACGGCTCAAACAAATCGTTGGGAAACTGACCGAACATGCATCGTCTTGCATAGAGAATAAAATATAGTCTTCCTGACGTGTATAGTTTCCATTATAATAGAAAGAAGAAAGACTAAAGCAGTGAATTCCACTGTTTTTAGGATATTAATTATCAGAATAATTAAAAAATATCAGAATTAGTCATTCCCCTGGTATAACGGTTAGATGTATTCAATGATTCTTTAAATGATGTAAGAAATCCATTAAAGAAGATATGACTTTTGGAAAATGAATATGTATCAAAAAGGTTAAGAAATTTTTTTCTCAATGACTAATCATGGCGAACCAGGCAGAGGAAGTGTGCTGTAAGCAGAGAATCACAAAAGAAGGAGATGGTAAAATGTTTTCCCCATTAACCCCAATGGATTGGAAGCGCAGGGCCGTAAAATATTATCCTCATAAAGTGGCAGTCATCGATGAAGAGAAAGAGTTTACATACAAGGAATTCGGGCAGAGGACAGATCAACTTTCCAAAGCACTGTATTCTTCGGGAATTGAAAAAGGCGACCATATTGCAGTAATGTTGCCAAATACGCATTATATGTTGGAATGTTTTTATGGCATTTGTCAAATGGGAGCGGTAATGGTTCCTTTGAATTATAGACTTGCTGCAGAGGATTTGGAATATATCATCAAGCATAGCGATTCAAAAATGTTGATAGTCGATGAAGAATTCACTGCTCCGATCGAAAAGATCATTACTAGACTTTCATTGGAGAAAATCATTATCGTGCCTGTTGAAGGACATGAAACCACTTTACCTGGAATAGACTATGAGAATTTCATTTTGCATGCAATTGATGAAGCACTGCCAGAGGTTACAATCGATGAAAATCAACTTTTGACTATAAATTATACGAGTGGAACGACTTCAAAACCAAAAGGGGTAATGTTAACCCATCGCGGGAATTACATGAACGCCGCTAATTTCATTTATCACCTTGGAGTGAATCATGACGATGTATACTTACATACCCTGCCAATGTTTCACGCTAATGGCTGGGGAGGTGTATGGTCGGTAACGGCTACTGGCGGGACTCATGTATGTTTAAGGAAAGTCGATCCCCCACTTATCCTCAATTTATTCGCCCATCATAATATTACATTATTATGTGGGGCACCTACTGTCGTCAATATGCTAGTGAATGAACCTAAAGCAAAAGAAACAAATATCAATGTGCGCCCAAGGATGGCAACAGCAGGTGCACCTCCAGCAGCAGCGCTTATACAAAAGGCACAAGAAATCCTTGGTTTGAATATGATTCACGTATATGGATTAACAGAAACTTCACCATTCATCCTATATAACGAGTGGAAGGATGAGTTTGAGGCTAAATCGGTGGACGAACAAGCAATAATAAAGGCAAGACAAGGGATTGAATTGGTTTTCAATGGGGAAACGATGGTAGTCAATCAAGATGGGAAAGAAGTCGCTTGGGATGGAAAGGAACTGGGGGAAATCATTACTCGCGGCAATGTTGTAATGGAAGGATATTATAAGGATCCGGAAAAGACGGCCGAAGCAATTAGGGATGGCTGGTTTCATACAGGGGATCTGGCAGTGACCTATCCTGATGGATATATTGAAATACAGGACAGGGCTAAGGATTTAATCATTTCCGGGGGGGAAAATATTTCTTCAACAGAGGTGGAAGGGGTATTGTATAAACACCCAGATGTTTTGGAGGCGGCGGTCATTGCCATCCCAGACGATAAGTGGGGAGAAACACCTAAGGCAATCATTGTGCTTCACCCCAATGCGGAAGTGACAGAAAATGAGATCATTACCTTTTGCCGCTCTAAAATGGCTCACTTTAAAGCACCGACAACAGTTGAATTCGTAGAGTCTTTACCGAAAACGGCAACAGGTAAGCTACAAAAATACCGTTTGAGGGAAATCCATTGGAAAGGATCGAAAAAGGTAAATTAAAGGTTTTCATTATAGGAACAGTTGTCATAAAAAGTTAAAAACGAATAATGTACGGCAAATAACAGACCAAGAATGCTTTTAATAGCATTCTTGGTTTTTATTTTTATGGAAAGCACCAGTTCCTCTGTATTACTGGGAACCATGTAGATTAATTAACGAGGGCTTCCCAATGAAAGGTTTGACTTAAAACAATATATATCCGTTATTTTAGATAAAATTGGTTTTTTACCATTAGCATAGACTGATAGATGATAAGCGTGTTTTACCGGAATAATAATCTGCTATTAAACTATTAAGACTGCCTGGAGTGTGATGTCAAAGTAAACTAAGGAAAAAATTTCAAAACAGTGATGATTGTACTTATTTCAATAAAGTTCTCTTTAAAAGTATTATTTCTTGATAATTAGAGTAGAGACTTACATCAATCGTTATTTTGTAACAGTTCGTAAAGAATAGCACGGTGAATTTTAAAAAAACTAAATGGGATCACGCTATAAGGAAGAAACTAATAAGCACATAGAAAAATAAGGGATAATCCATTAAAAATTCTGTAAATTTAAATCAAACATTATAACGTTATATTGATTAGTTCAACAAAATATGATAATCTATTTTTGTAAAGAGAAATGAAATGAATTCTTACACAATTCAGTGTAATCGTATACAAAGTACTTGCAATCGATAGGATGTACCGAAAAGGATGAGGGAAATGACAGATACGTTAGTTCTGAAGAATGTAAAGATGTTAGAGGGAAATGCAGCGGATATCATACTGGAAAATGGGATGATTAAAGAAATCGCACTTCCCGGAACTGCAACAGGGGATAAGATAATAGATTATGATCAAAAAGTTTTTGTTTCCAGCGGATGGATTGATATGCATGTACATGCTTTCCCGGAATTCGATCCTTATGGTGATGAGGTTGATGAGATTGGATATAAAACGGGTGTAACAACGGTCATTGATGCGGGAAGCACGGGGGCAGATAGGGTATCTGATCTCGTTAACAGCTGTGAAAATTCCAAAACGAATGTTTTCGCCTTTCTGAATATTTCGCGGATTGGTTTGAAAAGGATTGATGAGTTATCGGATATTTCATGGCTGGACGAAGGGGAATTAAGGAAGGCAATTTCAAAGTACGGGGATTTTGTTGTTGGACTTAAAGCTAGAATAAGTAAAAGCGTGGTTGGTCCAAATGGTGTCGAACCATTAAAAATCGCTAGGAAGTTCTCGGATGAAACTGGTTTACCATTAATGGTCCATATCGGTTCAGGGCCGCCTGATATTAAAGAAGTCCTTGAATTACTTGAGGAAAAGGACATTATTACACATTTCTTAAATGGTAAAGTGAATAATTTATTTGATGAAAGAGAAGAGCCGCTGCCTGAGTTCAGTAAGGCGATTGAACGTGGTGTCCATTTGGATGTAGGTCATGGAACGGCAAGCTTTTCTTTTAAAACTGCAGAAATGGCGAAAAAGCGGGGAATACGCTTCAATACGATCAGTACGGATATATATCGAAAAAACAGAGAGAATGGGCCAGTTTTTAATATGGCAAATGTGCTTACAAAATTTTTGTATCTGGGTTATCCATTAAAGGAAGTAATAGATGCTGTTACGGTCAATGCAGCAGCTTGGTTGCATAAACCTGAGCTTGGCAGGATTTCAGCTGGGGATATTGCGAACTTGACCTTATTCTCGATCAAGAATGAGCCGACCCTTTTAATGGATTCCGAAGGAGAAAAAAGGATGGCAGAAAAAAGAGTTGTCGTAAAAGGAGTGGTTATAAATGGAGAATTCATTGAATGCTAAATACGGTTTGAAAAGAGTCATAAATGCAAGCGGAAGAATGAGCATATTGGGGGTTTCTGCCCCAACTGACACAGTGATGGACGCGATGAAAAAAGGTGGGCAAAATTATGTTGAAATTTCTGATTTAGTCGATAAGTCAGGCCAGCATATAGCGAATTTGCTTCATTCTGAAGCAGCTGTCGTCGTAAACTCGGCATCAAGTGGAATTGCGCTTTCAGTAGCGGCAATCGTTACTGAAGGAAATAGAAGGAAAAGCGAAAGGCTTCATCAAGATCTCATTCAAAAGAATGAAATCATCATGCTGAAAGGCCATAACGTTCATTATGGTGCACCGGTTGAAACCATGATTTACCTTGGTGGCGGAAAAGTGGTTGAAGTTGGTTATGCAAACGAAGGGAAGGCAGAACATATTGCGGATGCCATAAATGAAAATACTTCTGCCATTTTATACGTGAAATCGCATCATGCTGTTCAGAAAAATATGATATCGGTCGAAGAAGCATGGGAAGTGGCCAAAACGAATAATATCCCTCTGATTGTCGATGCAGCAGCGGAGGAGGATTTGGAAAAGTATGTACAATTCTCCGACTTGGCCATTTATAGTGGATCAAAGGCCATTGAAGGACCCACATCCGGTATCGTTGCTGGCAGAAAAAAATATATCGAATGGGTAAAGATTCAACTGCACTGTATCGGAAGGAGCATGAAGGTTGGAAAGGAAACTACCTTTGGGTTGCTTCAGGCATTGGATGAGTATTTCGTCAAGACGGATAATAGCGAAAAAGAAAAAGCTAGTTTACAAGTTCTTACATCACTTGAATCCATTGAGGGCGTAAAAGTAACGATAGTTCAGGATGAAGCCGGCCGTGCCATATATAGAGCACGTATTTCCATTGATCCATTAATAACGGAAACAACGGCGAAGGAAGTGAACGAGCAGCTCAGAAATGGGGATATCGCCATATACACACGTGATTATGGGATACGCCAAGGCTTTTTCGATATAGATCCGCGTCCTTTGCAAGGTGATGATATACATGTCATTGAAGCACAATTAAGAACCATATTAGGAGGAAAACAAGGATGACAAACATAAACAAACGGTTATTGAATGATCGTGTAGCCTTAAATGTACTTGCAAATAGTGTAGAAAATGCAGTGGAAGTCTTTGAAGCAGCGGAAGGCCATGTATTGGTTGGTGTACTTTCAAAGGATTATCCAACTGTGGAATCTGGTGTTACAGCAATGAAAGAATACGGGGAAGCCATTGATGAGGCCGTTTCAATAGGATTGGGCGCGGGCGATAATAGACAGGCAGCGGTTGTCGCAAAAATAGCAAAATACTATCCAGGCAGCCATATTAACCAGGTTTTTCCATCTGTTGGTGCTACGAGGGCCAATTTAGGTGAGAAGGACAGCTGGATAAATTCACTTGTTTCTCCAACTGGGAAAGTAGGTTATGTGAATATCTCCACTGGTCCAGTAAGTGCAGGTGCAAGTGAAACTGCCATTGTGCCTATCAAAGCTGCCATTGCGCTCGTTCGCGATATGGGAGGAAATGCTCTGAAATACTTCCCGATGAAAGGCCTGAAGCATGAAGATGAATATCGTGCCGTGGCAAAAGCTTGTGGTGAAGAGGGATTTGCTTTGGAACCAACAGGTGGAATCGATTTAAATAATTTCGAGACTATACTAGAAATCGCATTAGAAGCAAAAGTGCCTAAAGTAATTCCCCATGTATATTCTTCCATCATCGATAAAGAGACTGGAAAAACGAATGGGGAGGATGTACGGAAATTATTGACCATAACAAAAAAATTGGTTGAAAAATATGCCTAAAGGGATTGTGGCATTCGGGGAAGTAATGATGCGTTTGCAGGTACCAGGGCATGAATTGCTATCACAGGCCAACACTCTGCAATACTCCTTTTCAGGCACGGGGGTAAACGTTGCTTCTGCGATGACAAAGCTAGGACATGAAGGGTATCTTGTGACAAAGTTACCGGATAACCCCCTTGGGGATTCCGCGATTTCATCTTTGCAGCGATTGGGTATTGGAAGGAACTTCATCTCTAGAGGTGGCAAATACTTGGGGATGTACTTTTTGGAAAATGGTTTTGGACAGCGGGCGAGCCGTGTCACATATTCCAATCGACTGGAAAGCAGTTTTAATACAGCCTCCTTATCCGATTATGACATGGATAGGATTGCAGAAAGTACGGATATCATCCATTTTTGCGGAATCACGCTTGCAATGGCGGAAAATGTACGGGAGAGTATGAAGGTGCTGGCTAGAAAAGTCAAAGAAAAAGGCGGTACAGTCTGTTTCGATTGCAACTACCGCCCCTCTTTATGGGAGGGAGGTTATGCTGACGCAAAGCCTCATTATGAAGAAATGCTTTCTTTGGCTGATATCGTCATGATGAATGAGAAAGACGCCCTATATATTTTAGGAATGAAGTCTGAAGGCTCCACAAGGGAAGAACAGCTAATCGAGTTGATCCCTGAGGTGGCAAAGAAATTCAATATTCAGTCGATAGCAGGGACACATCGTTCAATCAACAGTGATAATAGCCATACGTTGAGGGGGTATATATACAAGGAAGAAACATTTTACTTTTCCGATATCCTATCATTTTCCGTATATGATAGAATAGGTTCAGGCGATGCTTACACCAGCGGAATCCTACATGGAGAATTACGAGGATATTCCCCTGAAAAGACAGTTAGGTTTGCGGCTGTTTCAGGAATGCTGGCATGTACTGTCGTTGGAGATACTCCTTTGGCAACCGAAAAGGAGATACTCTCGGCAATGGAAGGTAAAATGGAAGATATTAAGAGATAAAAGGCAGGAGATTAGGAATGAATGTGAACAGAAAAAATGGACCGATGTATTTACAGATAAAAGAAATATTAAAGGATCGTATTTTACATGGGATTTATGCCATCGACACAAACATTCCCTCTGAGCCTCTTTTGGAAGAAGAATTTAACGTAAGTAAGGTCACTGTCCGTAATGCAATCAAAGAACTCGTGCAAGAGGGGTATGTTGAAAAGAAAAGCGGCAAAGGCACTAGGGTCATAGCTAATGATTCGGTTGTCAAACTTTCAAAAGGAAAGCGTTTCACAGAGCTGTTGGTGGAGGAAGGGCACTCCATTTTAAAAAAGGTGTTAAACATAAGTCATGTTGACCTTTCTTCAGACTCTAAGCTGCATTCTTTATTTGGTGACCATTGCATAAGTATCGAACGGATATATTTATTGGACAATGAACCTTATATTTACTATACACATTATGTTTCACTCGCTATGGACGAAGAAGATATGAAAGAGGTCCAGATCAATTCCTTGTACCGCTTTTTGGAAGATCAAAACGTCAAACTTGAAACATTCAGAGATGAGTTTGCCGTTGCTATCGCTCCGAATCACATTTGCGAAACTCTGAAAATCGAAAACAATAGTCCTGTACTAAAAAGGATTCGGATTTCCAGTGATGGGGACGGAAATGTTATGGAATACAGTGAAGGGTATTACAACACGGCTAAACAGAACTACATTGTGACATATAATGAGCCGGTACAATAATTCAATTATTGTATTGGTTTGAATGTAAGCGATTTCAATAGGGTGGGGAGAACATATGGATCTATATTTATTAGGAATCACGCTGATAGCTATCGTAATTGTTATTTTGGGGGTATCATGGTGGAAATGGCATGCATTCATTAGCTTGACTGTTGCCAGTTTATTTTTAGCGGTTTTTTCTGGACTGCCGATGGACAAGATTGTAGGAGCATATGAAACAGGTGTCGGAGCGGTCCTTGGTCACCTTATTGGAATATTGGCTTTAGGGACCATCTTAGGAAAAATGATGTCCGACTCTGGAGCCGGTATGCAGGTTGCTGACTTTTTCATTAATAAATTTGGTGTGAAGAACCTGCCATGGGCCATGCTTTTATCTGGTTTCATCATAGGCATTCCGGTATTTTTTGAGGTTGGTTTAGTAATATTGCTGCCATTGGTCATTTCCATTCGGAAATCAACCAAAGTGAACATCTTGTTAATTGGTATTCCAGTACTTGCTGGTTTATCGATCGTACATGGGCTGGTACCTCCGCATCCGGGAGCCATGACGGCTATTGGGATCTATAATGCAAACATGGGACACGTACTTCTGTACTCATTGATCATCGCATTCCCGACTGCTGTAATTGCCGGACCTCTATTCGCAAAATGGGTTCAAAAACGGGTTATTCCTGTTGGTGAACCGGAATTGATCCGGGTGGTAACAAAGTCAAGTGGATTACCAGGGACTGGAGTTTCGTTCTTCATCATCCTTTTGCCTGTATTGTTGATGGTTTTAACTGTATTGGCGCCTTATTTGCCGCTACCGGGTTCCATTGAAAAATTCTTATTGTTTATCGGAAGTCCGGTGATTGCCCTATTAATCTCCTGTTTTGCTGCTTACTATTTCTTGGGCTACAGACAGGGAATGGACAAATCGCTAATTAAAAAGTTGACGGAAGAATGCTTATTGCCATTAGCCTCCATAATCCTTATTATCGGTGCTGGTGGAGGATTCAAGCAAATTTTAATTGATAGTGGCGTAGGGACTGCAATTGCTTCCATGTCTGAAGAAATATCTTTATCACCGATCATTCTTGCATTCCTTGTGGCCGGATTGATTCGGATTGCCACGGGTTCTGCAACCGTCGCTTTGACCACGGCAGCAGGAATCGTTTCACCGGTCGTTGCCAATATGACAGGTGTAAATCTAGAATTACTCGTTATTGCCACTGGCGCAGGCTCACTTATGTTTTCCCATGTTAATGACGCCGGTTTCTGGTTAGTAAAAGAATATATGGGATTAACCGTTAAAGAAACATTCAAAACATGGACAGTCATGGAAACTTTACTTTCCTTCGTGGCATTCGGTTTGGTTTTAATTTTGGATATATTCATTTAGTAAATAAAGGGTCTGAATAAGGGCATTTACCTCCTTGATCTGTTTTGGGGTGACAGATCAAGGAGGCTTTTATTTAGTTTTGAACATGTTGGGGAGGGAGTAAATGACTGGCTTGGTTATTAAAGATAGGTCGATTGCGGAAATCAGAAACAAAAGTCATTCAGAATAGGAAGTAGTATGACAGTGACAAGGGTGTAGTTTCATCCAGAAGACGTTTGTTTTGCTCCTCGAAGATATAAGTCCTGACAGAGACTTCTATATTGAAAGATTGACAGCTTCCCGTTTACATATTCATTCTGAATATAATCCAGTAATTCATTGGCATGGTTAGGCTTTTGACGTTTTTCCTGAATATAATGGAGGATTAAAACTTCTATATTCACACACTCACCTTACTTGACAAGTATTTTTTTCCATTAACAATATAACATGGTAATTCAAAAAAATATCATTTTTTGAATATTTTAACTATCGACATGTTTATACAAATAATGGAATGATTCGGGCTAGTGCTGAAAATTTGATAAAATATTATCGGGATATGCAAAAACCTACTGGTATGGACTCTTTCTAACTTTTATTCTACCGTCTTGTTTTTAAGTCGGCTCAAGAAAAAACCCTTGAAATTCAAGGGTTGGATTGTTCAGTGATAAAAAATGTTGGCGCTGTTTTTACATGGGGCTTCAGCTTCATGCTTGTATCTTTTGTACAGGAATAGGTGATAAGCGCAGCTCTGCGGCTTCTCTCTTAATGGAGAATAAATAAGCTGCCAAACCTAAGATGGCTGTAAAAATCAGCATGGTGATCGATGAACTGAAATCCCCGCCAGACAGGTCACGAAGCCATCCCATGATATAACTCGAAAAGCCGCCCATGATATTCGTGAATCCAATTAGACCAGCGGCCCGTCCTGCCGTTTCAGGTGTTGAGTATTTCACCATGAGCATATTACTTAAATGGAACACACCGCCTTGACATCCCATTGCCAGTCCCATACATAGTCCGGCTAAAATAGGATTGGGGATGAAAATCGCTACAGTCAGAAAGACTGCCGTCAATGAAAATAGAATCGTGGCCATCAAACTTGGACGTCTGGTTTTGTCAGCCAGAAAACCGCATGCCAAGACAAATCCTAAAGCGAATAGCCAGGAAAGTGAAGTAATACTCGACATTCCTTCCTTTTCGAATCCTTTTGCTTCAATGAGGTAGGTAGGAAGCCAAATGCTGATACCGAAAAATAAGAAGGAGCATACAAGCATGCCGAACCAAACAATCCAGAAACGATAATCTTGGGCGAAACTCTTTTTCTCGGAGGCAGCGGTTTCTTTCACTTCATCATCAGTTTGGCGAATGAAAGCCAATTCCTCCTTACTTATACGGGGGTGCTCTTCTGGTGTATTCCGTGTCAATAAGATGAACATCGGGATATTTATAAATAAGTTGAATGCTGCAAGCATAAAGAAAGCTGCCTGCCAGTGGAGTAAAGATATCACGAGCACCAAAACAACTGCTCCCATTGCCGGACCTAAATAGTTACCGGTAAGCCATGATGCCTGGGCCCTCCCCAATTCGCGTTTATTAAACCAGTTAGAAATGAATTTGCCGGATACCGGAATCATCATCCCCTCACCAAAACCAAGAATGATCCTGCTTATTAAAAACATTTCATATGAATTTGCCAGACCTGACATAATCATCGTGAGTGTCCAAACGAATAAACCGGCAATGGCTGTTTTTCGGGCACCTAATTTATCAATGATGAAGCCCCAAAAAAGATTGGAAACTCCATAGGCAATGGTGAATACAAAAGATAGAAGACCGATCTTTGCATTTTTGTCATCGCCTGTCATACCGAGTGCATGCAAGAATTCAGGATCTGTTTGAATGATGGAAATGCCAACCTTATCAATTTGTCCGAAAAACCAAAAGAAAAAAATTGGAACGGCAATATACAACCATCTTTTTTGCCCATTTAACATAATACCATCTCCTTGTCGCTTTTTAGCATTCCTTAAAACACTTACCATTGAGAATAAGTGAATTACGGGTTGTCCCTTTAGAAAGGTACTAGTTTTGATTTTTCATTTAAGAGCTTTCCCGCCTTTCTTTATAATTTTTGATAGATAAAGTCGCGGAAATGTTTTGTAAGGAAAACAAAGTTTTACTTTCTTAACGATAAATTAAAATAATTTGATTGTCAATTTAATATTTTGATAATTTTATATCTTTAGAATAAACAAACTTATAAGCGCTTTCATGTTAAAAACAGAGTTCCATTGCACCCTTTTGTACTTTCTTTGAATTATTTAATCAAATGAGTGGATGGACCTCTATCACGGACTTAAAAATGGAAGTATTTAATCTTTTGTGTCAAAAAAACAAATTATTATCAAATTATAAAAAATTCCGACTTATTGATATTGAATTTAAATTCAGGAAAATCTATAATTCATTTATATTGTTTTGTATATGAAATACTTAATATGGAAAAAAATCATGATTTGGCATAAAATATCGATGTATTAAAAATTCTTTATTTGTTTTCACTTGTTAAATTGGTTATATTTGGTTGTATTGATCTTTTCTATCTATACGTCAATTAAGCTAGGCCTTCCAAATAGTTTTATATATGTAAATATGCTTTAATTGACACATATAATATTCTATTTAAACATGAAGAATAAGGCTAGAAGGGATGCCAATTAGACAATTAGAAGAATGCCCGATCCATTATCTGAAAAAAGGAAAGTAAAAGCGCTTGTTATCCTGCAGTGTTTGGGAAACAAGGAGTTACAGCTCGGTCATTCGATGGGCTCGGCTATGCTCTCGATTCTACTGGTCGTTTTCCGGAAGTGGTGAAGGCGTTGATCATATCTGATGCGACTCGTTGGGCAACTGTTGTTAGTAAGGAAGAAAGTGAACGGAAATTTCTGAATAGATTACATTCCATTCCATCGAAACGTAAATCAGATGAACATGCAAAGCAGAGGCAGTGCACTACTGGCGCCCATGTTTCTGTCTAGTAGGGAAGGGCGAAACGCATCTGGCCGCAAAACTTCCGTCAGGATACCGGTCATTTTCTTTCTCTTTATCAAATTTAAACCAAGTGGACATCCTATCTTCATTATCAGTTCCGCCTTTGATCTTGTGTGGTGAACTGATAGTGAGTCAAAATTTTTTTGGACATTGATTCCTAATTCCAAGTTTTTCATTGTTCGGAAGTTTGGCCACTTATGTTATCAGCAGGATCGGTTTATTCAATGATTATGGTACGGGTTTTCCAGAAAAGGTATGCAGCCATTGAAGTATGCATCAAAAACATTCACCAAATGAACTACTGAAAAAATGTACATATACTGCAAGTTCTTCTTTCTAGGTATGAAGAAAGCTTTACTGAATGGGTTATATTCAGGAGAAAATGAGATTTATTCACAACGGGGGGAATACTCGAATGGCAAGCGAAGAAAAAGAGAAAGAGAAATATAGTGCTAATTCATTGGTAAGAGGGTTGGAAATCATTAAGCTCTTTAATGAAGTACAGCCGAGTTTGTCTCTTTCAGAAATTGCAAAACAACTGGGAGTAAGCAGAACGGTACCATATCGTTTATTATTTACATTACAAAATATCGGTTATCTGTCACAGGATGAACATACCAAACGTTATAGTTTAACGCCAAAGGTTCTTGAATTGGGATTCAGCTATTTGAATAGCTTGAAATTCCAGGAAATTGTCCAACCATATATGGAGAACTTGCGTGATGAAATCGGAGCCTCCTGCCATCTATCCATTCTGGATGGACAGGAAGTTGTGTATGTTGGAAGTGCCCCAATCAGAGGTGTATCCGCTGTCAATGTGAACATAGGTTTGCGGTTGCCGGCACATGCTTTGGCCAATGGAAAATTACTTTTGGCATATCAACCGAAAGAAATGCTAATGCAAATGTTCAAAATCTCAAATCTAACTCCTTATACAGACAAAACACTCACCGCGCCGGGTGAATTTCAAAAACAGCTGGATTCGATTCGGCAGAATGGTTATTCGATGACTAGCGGGGAATTCCACCCTGGGATCCGTTCTGTTGCCGCTCCGATTTTTGACAGGACTGGAAAAGTATTGGCTGCCTTGAATGTCGTGGCGACGGAGTCGGCTTATCAGGAAGATTTCATCGATAAAATCGCCTTGCCGAAACTGTTGGAGGTTTCTCGGCAGTTATCCGTTTATATGGGATATAGTGGGATTAAGCCGTTTCAACATGAAGATATCTGATCATGATTGAGTGCCAATCTAAAAAAATGAATAATCTTCGAAAGTGTGGATCCCCAACTCTAGGGTATCTGCACTTTTTTTATGTTAAAAAAAGGAATATGGTGGTTGCATCGTTCCAAGTTATACCAAGAGGAAGAAGGTGTGAATTGTAAAAATAGTTTTAAATATTCTAAAAACTCATTGACAATGAAGCGGTTTCATTTTAGTATTAATTCATAGACGAAACAATGTTTTGCTTATAAAACACATTGTGGTTTAGAAACAGCAAATAAGGGAGGAATTTTAAAATGACAAAAGAAACTTTTTCAGTGAAAGATTTTGAAAAAAAATATGTTGCCCGATTGAAAGACCGTACGCTTGATTGGGGTGTCTTGAAGTTCCAAGAAGAAATCGATCCAGCTTATAGACGTGCACAGATGAGATATATCGGACGCGGTGCCACCGCAAATAATGATACAAATGTAATTGCAGGTGAACATTTCACTCTTAGTACAATGGTGCTGCCGCCGGGATGTATCGGGCCATTGCATCTTCACGATGATGTTGAAGAAGTGTTTTTCATTCTTGAGGGTGAAGTCACTGCGTTAATTCAAGAGGATAGCTACAGTGAAGTGCATGAAATTAAATTAAGTGCGAGAGACTGCATCAGCAGCCCACCAGGGGTTTATCGGGGAATTAGGAATGACGGGGATGTAGAAGCGCGCATGCTCGTGATGTTAGGGGCAGTGAAGCCTAACTTACCGACATATCCTGAAGGCAGTGAACTGGAAGAACTGCGTAAACAACGCTCTAAAGAAAGAGAAGCCATTATTAAAGACTGATCATTTAGCCGAAAAGGGCACCTGCATTATGAAAATTAATGAGGCGCCCTTTTCGATTAGATTGTTAAATATGGCCAATGCAAATTATCTAAAGGGCAATCTAAATTATGGGAGGTATAAAAAATGCTTGGGATTACTCATTTACGACATATAAGCATGATAACTCCGAATTTCGACGATCAAGCAGAGTTTTATGAAAAGGTTTGGGGACTGGATAGAGTGGATGTTCCGGAAGAGGAGAATACGGTTTACTTCCGCGGGGCTGGACCGGAACATCATATTTTAAGCCTTCACAAGGGAGAAAAACGAGGTTTGCATCATATAGCTTTTGGCATGGTTGATAAAAATTCGGTGGATCGTGCAGCGGGTATATTACAATCGAAGGGCGTTCGAATTATTGAACCACCTGGATATTTGGATGAAGCAGGTGCCGGTTATGGCCTGCGGTTTATTGATCCGGAAAACCGCGTGATTGAGCTCTCGGCTTGGGTGGAAGTACAAACGTCTATTTGGAGCAAGAAAAATGTTGACCCAGTGAAATTGAATCATGTTGTAATGAACACGAAGAACTTAGATATGATCGTTGAGTTTTACACGGATGTACTTGGTTTTAAAGTTACTGATTGGAGTGAGCACCAAATGTCATTCCTGCGATGCAACAGGAAACATCACTCCATTGCCTTCAATCAAGATGAGCATGCGTCAGTCAATCATATCGCATACGAGGTCGATTCCGTGGATGAACTGATGCGAGGAATAAGCAATGTGCGAAAAGCGGGATTGTCAGAACTTTGGGGACCTGGACGTCATGGGCCTGGAGATAATATTTTCTGTTATTTTCAAGACCCAGGCGGTTTTGTTATGGAGTATACATGTTATCTGGAAACGATTGAAGATGAATCGGAGTGGAGAGCACGTGTATGGAAACGGGTTCCGCATTTAATGGATCAGTGGGGGATTGCAGGTCCGCCGAAACCCGAAGCCCGCAAAGCAATGGGAGGAGATCCCGATCCAGGCTGGGTTGATTCTCAGATAGATGAGTCAGTCATGGCGGAAAAATGAGGAGGATATTGATTTCCTCCCATTATTCTTGCGTAGTTAGGACATCGTTTAAGGAAAATGGCTTTGAGAAGGAGTGACGAGAGTGGATTTAGGATTGCAAGGAAAAGTTGCTGTCATAATGGGCGGCACGTCGGGCGTGGGATTAAAAACAGCAGAAATGTTTCTGGCTGAGGGAGCGAAAGTGGCTATATGCGGCAGAAGTGCAGAGCGTATGGAGAGTGCACAAACTCAATTGCTCTCATTTGGTGAAAAGGCAGATATTTTTGCATCAACATGTGATGTCACCTCTAAATCGGATGTGGATTCTTTCATTAATGGTACCGCTGAGAGGTTTGGCGGAATCGATATATTGGTGAATGCAGCCGGCCAAAGCGTGATGGGTCACTTTTTTGACATAACGGATGAGCAGTGGGAAGAACAGATTCAGTTAAAGTTCTTTGCCATCATATATGCCGTTCGTGCTTCGCATCCCCACTTAGTGAAAAGGGGAGGAGGGCGGATCATTAATATTAATGCAACGCTTGCTAAAGAACCTGAACGTCATATGGTAGCGACTGCAGCAGCAAGGGCTGGTCTCCTTAATTTAAGCAAAACCTTGTCCCAGGAATTGGCTTTTGACAATATATTGGTTAATTCAGTGAGTCTTGGATTGATCCGGACGGATCAATGGGAGCGAAGAAGATTGAAAAATGCACCTGATATGGACCCTGAAGAGTATTACGGAGACCTTGCGAAAAAACGGAATATCCCTCTTGGCCGTGTAGGTGAAGCGGAAGAAGTGGCCAGTGTCATCGTTTTCCTTGCATCAGACAAAGCAAGTTATGTAGCGGGTTCGACGATTGAGACGGCAGGAGCGATCGGAAAGGCACTATAAATATATTACTAAAAAAGGTAGGATAACGCGATGAAAATACAAGAAGAAATAGAGTTTACGACCGCCGATGCCATCGTAAAGGAGCTTGTTCAAGCAGGCGTGGAAGCTGCTTTCGGGATTGTCAGTATTCACAATATGCCAATCTATGATGCAATTCTTAGAGAAGGGAGCATCAAACTCATTTGTTCACGCGGTGAGAGCGGTGCCGTAAATATGGCTGATGGATATGCCCGTGCCACCGGAAAATTGGGTGTAGTAATTACAAGTACCGGAACAGGGGCAGGAAATGCTGCTGGTTCACTAGTGGAAGCATGGGCAGCTGGTGTCCCCCTTCTTCATCTTACCGGTGAGGTGGCTTCTTCTTATCTTGGTACAGGTAAAGGATACATACATGAGTGTAAAGACCAGCTTTCAATGATGAGCGGAGCTTGTAAAAATGCAGTGAGGCTTAGAAACCCTGACCAATCTGCAGCAGTGGTAAGGAAGGCGATCCAAGAAGCTTTAACTGCACCAACGGGTCCGGTTACAATGGAAATCCCGATTGACTTTCAATCGGCGATCATAGAAGATCTTTCACTTGAAGGGCTGAGGGCTTCAACACCTGAAACAATTTCATTGCCATTTATTCCTGAACAAGCCGTGCAAAAAATGATAGGTGCACGCCGTCCTGTAATATGGGCTGGTGGTGGAGTCATCAGTGCCAATGCTTCGCAAGAGCTGCAAAAATTAGCGGAACTCCTTGGTGCAGCGGTTATAACAAGTCAGTCAGGAAAAGGGGCGATTCCAGAAAACCATGAACAATGCATCGGACATTTTGCAGCATATGAAACAACAAAAGAGCTTTTAAGAAATGCAGATTTATTGATTAGCGTAGGTGTAAGGTTTAGGGGGAATGAAACATCCAACTGGAAAGTGCCTGTGCCACAAGAACATATAGCGATCGATGCGGATTGGCAGGCCATTAACCGTAACTATAAAGCTTCGTTAGGTTTGGTTGGCGATGCAAAAGATATGCTGGCTGCCATCATTCAAAAGCTCGAAGAACAGTCAGTTCATGCGGAACCTTCTTATTTACAAGAAGTTCTTTCGCTTAGAAATGAAGTGCGCTCTCAACTCAGGGAAACGCTTGGGCCTTATGAGCAATTTGTGGATGGCATGAGGGAGATATTACCGGACGATACTATTCTGGTTCGTGATGTAACCGTACAGGCAAACGTTTGGGGCAGCCGTTTATTTGAAATCTATGAACCGAGAACATCCATTCATGCATCAGGCGGCGGAATTGGTCAAGGTCTTCCAACAGCAATCGGTGCCCAAATGGGGTGTCAAGATAAAACCGTCGTTCTTATGGCTGGAGATGGTGGGTTTATGGTGAATGTCGGTGAAATGGTTACGGCAGCCGAAGAAAACTTACCAATTATCATCGTATTGTTCGATGACTCAGGCTATGGGGTTCTTCGCAATATTCAAACAGCCGCATATGGTCGGCAGGTAGCCGTTGATTTATTGAGTCCTGATTTTGTGAAACTGGCTGAGTCCATGCATTTTGATGCAGTGCGTATTGGTTCTGGAGATGAATTCATATCCGAACTGGAAAAGGCAAAGGAAAGACGTAAACCTTCAATGATCGTTGTTGATATGGAAGCTGTTGGGCCAATGGCCAAGCCATTTGGCGGACCGCCAGGAGCTGCAGAAGCATTCAAGCCCAAAAAACTATAAGGAGGATTGACAATGATTTCGACATACCCATTTGTTTCAGGGAAATATCTAGTTAATGGAGAATGGATAGAATTACCGGAGAAAGTCGATGTAGTAAATCCGGCAAATACATCGGAAGTAGTTGGCCAGGTGGCAAAATGCTCTGAAGAAATCGTGAATGACGCGATTGTAGCGGCAGAAAATGCATATGAAACGTGGTCTCGCTCTGATATCGGGGAACGGGCTAAACGGATGAACACTGCGGCAGAAGAACTCTCAAAAGTTATCGAGGAAAATGTTACAGTGTTTGTACGTGAAAATGGCAAAACACTTGTTGAAGCTAAAAAGGATTTACTGCGCTGTGTTGAAGTCATGAAGGGCTGTGCAGCAGAGTTACTTGATTGGTGGAAGCCTGAAGTGCTCCCTGGTAATCAAAAAGTCCAGATCCGAAGAAGGGCAAGAGGTGTCACGGCAATAATCACACCGTGGAATTCTCCGATGATATTAACATTTAAACGGGTTATACCTGCGGTTTTGGCAGGCAATGCCGTTGTCGTAAAACCTGCAACGAATTGTCCTTTAACGATAATGACCTGTTTAAAAGTAGTTGCTGAACAATTTCCTCCAGGAGTCATCAATATAGTCTCAGGATCAGGAAAAGCAATTGGCGACATACTATGTTCCGATTCACGCGTACGGACATTGGCGTTTGTCGGAAGTACGGAAACCGGAAAAGATATCATGCAGAAATCAGCTGCAAATCTGCAAAAAGTATATATGGAACTTGGCGGAAATGATCCTGCCATCATTTTGGAAGATGCCAATATGGATGAAACCGCTATCAAACGTTTGAGGATGGGGATTTTACGAGCAGCGGGTCAGGTCTGTTCTGCAGTAAAAAGAGTGTACGTCCAAAAATCACGTTATGAAGAGGTTGTGGAAAAGCTGACCAAAGAGTTTAGCCGGATGGTAATAGGTGATGGCATTCAGCCTGACGTGACCATGGGTCCATTGAATAATAAAGCACAATATGACTTTGTGAATGGCTTGATCGAACGTACCGCTAAATCAGGAGGAAATATAATCACGACTGGCATTCAGTTGAATCCTGAGACTTGGGATAAAGGTTATTATATGCTTCCTTCCATTATTACTGGTGTCGATCAGCAGAGCGAATTGGTTCGGGTAGAACAATTTGGACCCATCATTCCAATTTTACCTTTCAATGATATTGATGAAGCTGTAAAATTAGCGAATGATAGTGAGTTTGCGCTGCGTGCATCTGTTTGGACCGAGAATGAAGATATCGCTGTCGAAATGGCAGATCGCCTTGAAGCTGGTGCGGTTTTCCATAATAATCATACTGTTTTCAGCGACTTGGCTCTGGATTTCCCTGGCTTAAAAGAAAGTGGTGTTTCCCGGGAAACAAGACATTGCGGGTTGGAATTCTTTGCGGACTCATACGGGTTTGCTGATTGAGGAAGGATGAAACTAGATGAAATTAGGTTTAATCGGGTGCGGTAATATCGGGAAATTTCTGCTTCAGGCCATTAATAACGACGGGCTACTTCCAGGTGGGGAAATTGTTGCGATTTATGCCCGCCGTGAAGAAATAGCGGCACAACTAGCTGAAGAATTCAGGACACAGCCATATAGTGATGTCGATGAACTTCTTAAATCCGAAGTAGATTTAGTCATAGAGGCTGCAACGATCGAAGCAGCTGAAGAGTATGCATTGAAAGTGCTTAAAAGCGGGAAGGATCTCTTGCTAAGCAGCATTGGCGTGATGGCGAATCCTGCCTTTGAAGAACAATCAAATCAGATTTGCAAAATCAATAACGTGAATATTCTCCTTCCGTCTGGTGCGATTGGAGGTCTCGATGTCCTTAAGTCGGCAAAAGCGGTGAATGGCCTTGAATCTGTTTGCATCACCACAAGAAAACCGCCAAACGCATTGCCTGCAGGTTCTACAGTGACAGAAGAAACGGTATTATTTGAAGGATCTGCTGCAGAAGCGATTAAACAGTTTCCGAGAAACATTAATGTTGCGATTGTGCTGTCCTTGGCTGGTCTTGGATCTGAAAAGACGAAAGTGAAAATCATTGCCGATCCAAATGTGTTAAAAAACAATCACCTGATAGAAGCGTCAGGTTCGTTCGGGAAACTGAAACTGGAAGTGGAAAATGATCCGATGCCAAATAATCCGAAAACGAGTTATCTAGCGGCATTAAGTGTTTTGGCTACTCTGCAAAATAAGGAAAAGAGCGTTCAAATCGGGTAAAGACTTATTATTTAAAGCTTGGAAGGGAGAGAAAAAGTATGCTTAAAACTGATAAATCCTTAGAAGAAATGTCGAAACAGCAAGTTATTAACTATCTGAACGAAACGGTTAAACCAGAGGAAGGCGCTATACCTGCATACCTCCTTGGAGACCCAAAGGTTTATGATATAGAACATGAAAAAGTGTTTTTGAAAACATGGGTTTTTATCGGTCATGATTCTGAAGTACCCAACAAAGGAGACTTCATGACCCGTGAACTGGCTGGCTACTCGCTCATCATCACTCGTGATGCTGAAGGGGAAATCAGGGCGTTTTATAATATGTGCACACATCGCGGAATGAAACTATGCCGTGCAGATAAAGGGAACAAGTCATTATTTACGTGTCCTTACCATGGGTTTAATTTCAAAAACACTGGTGAGCTCGTAGGGGTGCCATTACAAAAGGACATATATGGGGGCAACCTTGACCGGGCGGAAATGGGCCTTCACAAAGTGAAGATTGAATCCTATAAAGGTCTTTTATTTGGAACTTGGAATGAAGATGCAGAGCCGCTTGAAGAGTTTCTTGGAGACATTAAATGGTATTTGGATATACTCGTAGGTCGTGCAGAAATGGAAGTAATCGGGGTTCCGCAAAGATTCGTTGTTAATTCCAACTGGAAAGTTGGTTCCGATAACTTTGTTGGTGATTCCTATCATACGATGGTCACACACGGATCCATTGCCAAACTGGGCATGGTGCCCAATGCTACCTATTCAAAGCGTGGTTTTCAAATCCATACGGATAACGGGCATGGACTGAACTTAGGGACACCTAACCCTGAATTCGCTTTCCCGGAAGAATTGAAAGATGAATTTAAAACTAATTTGTCTGAAGAACAATATGGAGTGTTATCAAACTTAAAGAATATGATTGGGAACGTTTTCCCCAACTTATCATTTTTAATATCCCATACAAAAATCAAAGACCAATTCATCTCCAACACTTCAATTAGAATGTGGCGGCCAATCGGTCACAATAAAATGGAAGTGATCGCTTGGATGCTCGTGGAAAAGAACGCCTCCCAAGATTGGAAAGATAGATCAAGAGATTCATTTATATTGACCTTTAGCCCATCCGGTATTTTCGAACAGGATGATACGGAAGTGTTTACGGATATTACTGAAGCAGCCCAAGGCCCAATGCCTTTCCTAAAGAATTTAACCTACAATTATACAATGGGGCTTCATCGTGAACCAGTTGATTTTATAGGACCGGGTGTTGCTTACGATGATAAATTCACTGAAGCGAGCCAAAGGAATTTTTACAAGTACTGGCTTGAATTAATGACGAAATAATAAGCGGGAGGGGGAACGGAAATGAATGTGGAGAAAATGTTGCTCAAATGTGAATTTGAACAGTGGCTGTATGATGAAGCTCAACTACTGGATAATATTGAATTTGATGATTGGTTCGATTTAATGCACTCGAGCTTGCGTTATCAAATGCCTGTCCGTGTTAATAAAGAAGGGGTGGAACGCCCGGATTATTCAACGGAGATGTTTACATTTAATGATGATATTGAGCTGCTTAAACTGCGCGTGGATCGTTTGAAAACGGATTATGCTTGGGCGGAAATACCGCCGTCAAGAACACGGCGTTTTGTCTCTAATGTACGCGTTAAAGACTTTGTTGAAGGTGAAAAGGCAGTCGTCAAGAGCTATCTGCTTATCTATCGAAGCCGCAGCACGGATATTCAACATGATTTGATTTCGGGGGAACGAAATGATGAATTCATTTTCGAAGAAGGTAAATGGAAACTTTCCAAACGGATATTCATTGTTGATCAATCAACGATAAATACCAGAAATCTTGCTATCTTCGTATAATTATTGACTTGGATAAAAAGAGATAACAAGGAGGCTGGTTACAATGGCAATGGCGTTAAAGGATAAAGTAGTGTTGATTACAGGGGGCAATTCAGGTATCGGAGAGGCTGTCACTAGACGTTTTATACAAGAAGGGGCAAAAGTCAGCATCATCGGCCGCTCGATAGAAACGCTAAAGAAAATGAAAGAGGAATTTGGTGAAGAGATTCTCATTAACCAAGGCGATGTAAGCATATATGAAGACAATGAGAGGGCTGTCCAGGCCACAGTCGAGCAATTTGGAAAGCTGGACGTTTTCGTTGCTAATGCAGGTGTCTTTGATGGATTTGCTAAATTTGCCGACGTAACACCCGATGCACTTTCCGAAGCATATGATTTTCTAATCGATATTAACGTTAAAGGATCTTTCTTCGGTGCTAAAGCGGCTCTTGAAGAATTGCAAAAATCGAATGGAAATATTATTTTCACCGTATCCGGTGCTAGTTTTTATCCGGATGGCGGTGGGGTGTGGTACACAGCAAGCAAGCATGCCCAAATAGGGTTGATGCGCCAACTTGCCTTTGAACTTGCTCCTAACATTAGGGTGAATGCTGTAGCACCTGGTGGCACTCTGACAGCATTATCGGTCATTCCTCCCCTACGTCCATTCGTTAAAATAGTGGATAATGAAACGAAGGCAAATAGCATTAAAAAAAGAAACCCTCTTCAGCTTGCACAGATGCCCGAAGATCATGTAGCTGCATATGTCCTGTTAGCATCGGACGCAGCACGTGCAATTACCGGCGAAGTCATATCCAGTGATGGAGGATTGTCAGTTCGCGGACTGGGTTGAGTACATTACAAAATAAACTATGGGAAGAAGGTTTATAAGTATGGCTGAATCACTATTGGGCAATAGGAATATTAATCAACTCGCATTTGTTGTAAAAGATATTGAAGCTGCTAATATAGCTTTCACGAGACTGCTAGGCATTAAGAAGTCAGAACCATTTCTAACTGGTGACAGTTCTGTTTCAAAAGTCACTTTTAGAGGTGTACCAACGGAATCACAATCCAAACTGGCTTTTTTGAATACACCAACCGTCCAATTTGAACTAATAGAACCCGATAAAAATCCAGGAACGATGCGTGAGTTCCTGGATGAAGTAGGTGAAGGGATCCACCATATAGCTTTTGACGTGGACTCTATCCAAAAGAGGCTGCCAATCATGGAGAGAAGCGGATACCCAGCTTTGCAAACGGGTGAATTCACTTCAAGTGACGGCCGGTATGTATATGTGGATACACTGGATGATCACAAAACGTTAGTTGAACTGCTTGAAAGTTCAGAGCCAAGAAAAACGGCATGGGAGAGACCAGAAGATGCAAGCGTTCAGCCGCTATTAGGGACTAACAAAGTGGAACAGCTTGCGTTAGTTGTAAAAGACCTGGATGCTGCTGCAGATGCATATTGTAAGTTGTTGGGTATTGAAAAACCTCCCATCATTCATTCTGGTTCAACCGATATTACAAACGTGATTTACAAAGGGAAGCCCACTGAAGGAAAATCAAAATATATGTTCATCGATACCCCGTTAATTCAAATTGAATTGATCGAGCCGGGCGAATCACCTAGTACGTGGAAAGATCATCTTGAAACATATGGTGAGGGTGTTCACCATATCTCTTTTGTCGTAAAAGACATGGAGGATAAAATGAAGATGTTAGAAGAAATGGGCTATCCGGTCATACAGACAGGAAACTTTTTTAACGGAAAGGGCCGATATGCCTATATGGATACAACATCGACCTATAAAGTGATTATTGAATTGTTAGAACGTTTTGATGGGTAAACATGTAACAATTGATCATTAATTAGGTTTCCGGATACAAATGTCAGAGCACTTGGAACTTACATAATCAGGAATAACGAACTCCAGTAGTCATTAAATCGAAAATCTAGCCATTTTCTCTCCTAATCAACTGATTAACTTTCTAGACAAGTGAAACCGTAAAAAGCATATACAAGGCAATGGGCAGGAAGGGGACTTCAACCATGGCCTTGTACGGTTGGCATAATAGTGAAAAATTTAACAACAAAATGGAAAAAACAATTGACAAATAATTCGGAATATTAATATTATTGAAAGTAGTTAGTGGCTTGAATTTTTTTAAACTAAGATGTATACATGTATGCATGTGAAAAAGTAAGGAGCAATAGGTTAAAAAAATATGTAAAAGTGGGGGCGGAAAAATGGAGATATCCGGAAAAATAAACTTTGTTTATAGCGCAGAAGTGATTTGGGAAGCCATGCATAATCCGGAATTGCTCAAGAATGCTATTCCAGGTTGTCATGACCTTTCATTAGTTGCAGATGGCGAATATGATGTTGAACTTAAGCTTGGTGTTGCAGCTGTAAAAGGTGACTACACGGGAAAGGTGAAATTGAAGGATTTGGAAGTGCCTTATCAGTATATTTTAAATGCTGAAGGCAGCGGGAAGCCAGGTTTTGTCTCAGCTGAAATGGACTGTAAAATTATTCCTGATGGTGATGGTTGTCAATTGATTTGGGAATGCAACGCGGATATAGGTGGAATGATCGCTGGTGTGGGAAGCAGGGTTATTGGTGGTATTGCAAAATTCATGGCAGGTAAATTCTTTAAGGATATGGAGAAACAGTTAAAAACTCATCAAAGAATTTAATGCCGGTCATTCAAACCATTTAAAAGGTGTATCACGAATGGAGGGGTTCCTATCAAACCAGCTATGTTTAATTACCTTCGGCCTTCGAGTTTGGAAGAAGCTGTGCACTATTTATCAGAATACGGGGAAGATGCGAAAATTTTATCCGGCGGACAAAGTTTGATTCCATTATTGAATATGAGACTTTCAACGCCAAAATACTTGATTGATATAGGCAGGGCTGAGGAGTTGAGCTATATAAAAGAAGATGGTGAATCACTGGTCATCGGTGCTTTGACGAAACACAGGGAAATTGAAAAATCCGAGTTGGTTAAGGAGAAGTGTCCATTGTTATCGGATGCGATCCGGTGGGTAGGCCATGAACAAATACGCAATCGGGGAACTGTTGGTGGCAGCATCGCCCATGGTGATCCATCTGCGGAGCTACCATGCGTTTTAACCGCTTTAAGAGGAGAAGTAGTCATTGCCGATGTAAACGGCGAAGAAATAGTAAGCCCTGAAGAGTTCTTCCTTACCTATATGCTTACATCCTTACAGCCGGATCAATTGGTTAAAGAGATTCGGTTCCCGATATTAAAGCCGTCTAGTGGATCGGCATTTGTTGAAGTGGCCAGAAGGCATGGTGATTTTGGTCTGGTTGAGGTGGCTGCGGTAGTTGATCTAAGTGAAGATGGAAGTTTTTCTGAGGTTAAATTAGCCATAGGTGGCGTGAATTCCGTTCCTACAGCTTTAGGGGATGTGGAAAGGCTTTTGGTTGGAAAGGAACTGACTGAGGAAATTTATAAGGATGCGAGTGTTTTAACAATGGAGATGATAGAACCTGAATCCGATCTCCATGGTACTGCTGAATATAGAAGGGAACTATCTGGTACGATGGTCATCCGGGCCTTAAAGCAAGCGACCATTCGTGCAAAAGGGGGCAGGGTGATGTGATGGATGGAGTTAAGATAAATCTAAAAGTAAACGGACAAGATATATCGAGGGAAGTAGAATCTAGATTGCTATTATCGGATTTTATCAGGGAGAGCCTGTACCTTACTGGAACACATATTGGCTGTGAACATGGAGTTTGCGGAGCTTGTACAATCCATGTTAACGGTGATCCAGTCCGCTCATGTTTAATGCTTGCAGTTCAAGCGGATGGATGTGAAGTCAAGACGGTGGAGTCACTTATCCAGGAGAATGGGAAGCTTAATCACCTACAGCAAGCATTTTCGGATAATCATGCCCTGCAATGCGGATTTTGTACTCCAGGATTTTTGATGACGGTTTCAGGTTTCCTGGAAGAAAATTCAAACCCTTGTGAAGAAGAAATAAAAAAATGCATTTCAGGAAATTTATGTAGATGCACCGGTTACTCCAACATTATTAAAGCTGTGAAGCAGGCTGCGCAAACTGTGTCCAAATAAGGAGGGAACAGGCATGACAAAATACGTTGGCCAAAGTGTTAAGCGGAGGGAAGATTATCGTTTGGTTACAGGAACAGGGCAATTCGTGGGAGATATCCGAATGGCAAATATGGTTGAAGCAGTCTTTGTCCGCAGCACACATGCACATGCCACAATCAAAGGAATTGATATCTCCGAAGCTCAGGCATTGGAAGGGGTGCATGTCATTCTCACTGGATTGGATATAGATGGAATCATAAAGCCTCTTGTCCAATTTGAATCACATTGTACTTTGCCTCCCAATCTAGAGGAAGCGATCAATCCCACTATCCATTATTGTTATGAAGATGTCCTGGCAAAGAATAAGGTGATGTATGTAGGGCAACCCATTGCAGTCGTCGTTGCTGATAACAGGTATGTGGCCGAAGATGCAGCAGATTTAATAAAAGTGGAATATGAAACGCTAACAGTGGTTGTCGATCCATTCAAGTCATTGGAAAAAGGCGCACCATTGATTCAAGAGCATTTACAGAATAACGTCCAGTCAGACTTCCATGTTACGACTGGAAATGCTGTACAGTCCCTTAAAGATGCAGATCAAATTCTCAAGGCAAGAATCCAAACGCCTAGAGTTTCTTCCAACCCTCTCGAAACGAGGGGGGTCGTTTCCACCTATGAAAACCGTACAGATCAATTTCATGTTTATTCTTCCACTCAACTTCCTTTTGAGGTTAGAACTTATATTGCTAGATCATTGGATTTGGTTGAACAGCAAATCAGGGTGACTGCACCTGACGTAGGTGGTGGTTTCGGACCAAAAGGTGGGGTTCACCCAGAAGAAATCTTAATTCCATATCTTTCGAAGTTATTGAAGAGACCTGTCAAGTGGATTGAAGACCGTCTAGAACATATGACAAGTGCCCGCCATTCACGGGATCAAATCCATGATGTTGAGGTTGCTTTTAACCTGGATGGCACTATTTTGGGAATTAAAGATCACTTCATTATAGATAGTGGTGCTGTAAATTATTTTGGATTAACATGTGCCTACAATAGTGCCTACCATTTAAGGGGAGCATATAAGATTCCAAACTATGATGTTACTTGCCAGATTGTCTTAACGAATAAAACACCGAATGTTCCATTCCGGGGAGCAGGAAGACCAGAGGTCGTTTTCGTAATGGATCGAATTATCGATATGGTCGCTAGAAGGTTGAAAAAAGATCCAGTGGAAGTAATGCGAAAGAACATGATTCAAGCGGAGGATATGCCTTATGACCAAGGGATTTTGGTTAAAGATGGTGCAAAGCTGATTTATGATAGCGGGGACTATCCCGCTGCATTGGACCAAGGTTTGAAAATGATTGATTACGAAGGATTTAGAGAGCAGCAAAAAGAGTTGAAGAAGCAAGGAAAGCTAGTCGGTGTCGGCATTTCCACTTATGTAGAAGGAACCGGTGCTGGTCCATTCGAAAGTGCTTATGTCACGATTGATGGCACCGGTCAGGTCGTGGCATACCTTGGATCATCTCCGCAGGGGCAGGGTCACGAAACGGTATTCTCCCAAATCTGTGCGGATGAATTAATGCTTAGCCCAAATGATATTACAATAAGGGTCGGGGATACAACGAACTTGGCCTTTGGGGCTGGAACATACGCTAGCCGGAGTGCAGTAAATGCTGGATCGGCCATTCAAATTGCTTCAGCGAAATTAAGGGGAAAAATATTGGCCGTCGCAGCTGCCATGCTTGAAGTTGAATCATCTGATTTACAAATGGAAAATGGCAAAGCCTTTGTTAAGACCAACCCTGAAAATTGTGTGACCTATAAGGAAATTGCTAAAGCGGCACGTCCAGGAAACAGATGCAAGGTGCCTGTTGGAATGGAGCCAGGCCTGCAAGTCACACATTACTTCGTTCCGCCCACTGTTACTTTTTCATCGTCCGTCCACATAGCCCTGGTGGAAGTGGATAAGGAAACAGGTTTTGTCGAGTTGAAAGGTTATAGTGTGGTTCATGACGCAGGAAAGGTCATCAATCCAATGATCGTGGATGGTCAAGTGCAGGGTGGCATAGCCCAGGGAATTGGTGCAGCTCTATATGAAGAAGTCGTTTACGATGAGAAAGGCCAACTTTTGACTGGGTCTTATATGGATTATTTATTGCCGACATCCATGGAAATCCCGACTGTAGAAAAGTCCCATCAAGAATTCCTCTCTACCAGAAATCCACTTGGCATCAAGGGAGTAGGTGAAGGTGGAGCCATTTCCCCGCCTGCAGCCATTGCGAATGCGGTTGTTGATGCGCTCGATCCATTAGAAGCCACGATCAATCAATTGCCCATTAGCCCAAGCAAACTCCGTAATTGGATTAAGGAAGCGGAAAGGAAAAAGTTCAAAATCGAAATAGGTTAAAAAATTCGTTTAGCAGTTCAGAATTCATTGTTGATGGATTATACCCTATACCATGACAGAATGACAGACAAGCATGAAAATGGAAGGTGTAAATAGGGAATTACACTAGTTACGAACATTTCATGATAATAGGGGCTGATTTTTTTGAATAATTTAAATCCACAACTGCATGATCCATCGGGCAAAATGACGAATACCCGTTGGTTCTTCACGGCTTTTCCTTTGCTTGTTCTTTTCACTATTTCCATGATGGATAAGGCAAATATTAATATTTTGCTTGCCAGCAAGCCTTTTTTAACTGATTTGGGCATTGATGGTAATTTAGTGAAAGGAACACTTAGCAGCATATTTTTAGTGACTTATGCTTTTGGTCAATTAGCTTGGGGCTTCATCGTTGATAAGATAGGTGCACTGCGCAGCGGTTTCATCGGGATCGCACTGTGGGCATTTGCGATGGTTTTAGGTGGAATGGCCGATTCCATCAGTGCGATTTTATGGTCCAGGGCCATATTGGGAATCGGTGAAGGGGTCCTGTATCCAATGGCATTGAAATTAACCTCAAGCTGGTTCCCACAGAATGAACAAGCAAAGGCACAGACAACTTGGTATAACGGAAATGCGATAGGACCGATTCTTGGGCTCCCGCTAATAGCAATCATAGCGTCCACATATGGCTGGCGGGAAAGCTACTTCATACTTGCGGCATTATCTGTCGTTTGTTTGATTTTATTCTTGATTATGACAAGAGATAATCCGGCTAAGCATTATGCGGTTAATTCAATGGAATTAAACTATAACCAAAAAGTAGGGGGAACTCCAACAGCTAGTAAAGATAATGTTAAAGCGGTTCTTGCGAATCCGATGTTCTGGATCTTAACGATTGTTTATTCTTGCATTTCCATTGCCTATTATGGGATTTCGACCTTTTTACCAAGTTATTTGACAGAAGAAAAAGGGATTGCTTTTGTAAATTCCGCTGTTATAAATGCCGGTGGATTCGCATTAGCCATTATTGTACAAGTGGTGGCTGGGTTCCTTTCGGATCGATTCATGAAGAGGGCGATTTTTGTAGGCGGGGCGTGTGGGCTTATCATCATTTTCATGCTTTTCTCCCTTTTCACTACTAATAGCACTGTTGCTGTCGTCTTGAGCATTTTATTGATTGGTCTTTTGTTTATGCCAGCTGCCCTTACCATGACCATGCTTCACCGTGTCTCTTCACCCGAGGTAATGGGGAGCATCAGTGGGGTTTTCGGCTGTGTATCTTATTTAATTGCAGCTCTTGGACCCATGGTTGTCGGTTTATTCAGTCAAATGAGCGGTTCATATAATGGCGGGTTTATTGCCCTTTTATGTTTTGTTACCCTCTCTCTTTTCTTAAGTGTTTTCTTAGTCAGAAAAGGATATTAGTGCTCTGATTTAAATCATTGAAAATGAATGATGGGGAAGAGAGACAAATAGGGCATTTTCCATTTGTCTCCCTTTTTCTGCTTCCAAATATGTGGATACCAGATTTAGAGGAGGGGGGTTAAGGATGTCAAGGTTACAAGAATTAAAAGACGTGTTGGAAAATATAAGTTCCGCATGGGAGCGCCACGAAAAAGCAGCAATGGTCATGCAGATAGGTGTCAAGGGTTCAGCATATAGACTTCCAGGTGCAAAAATGATGATGGCATCGGACGGTCGTATGTTTGGCACGATAAGTGGCGGATGTTTGGAAAGCGATTTATATGGCTGGGCGGAAAAAGCTATGGAAACCAACACTTGCGTTACACACCTATATGATTTGAGCGAGAATGAAATTTGGGGGCTAGGAATAGGTTGTAAAGGTAAATTGGAGATATTTATCCTTCCTATTGAGCCAAATGACGAATTCTGGATGATGACAAATCAAATTGTCCAGAAAGGTCAGAAATTCACCATGATATTGGATGTATCCTCCGGTAAAGGTTTAATCGTCGATAAATATGGCAACCTCATTGGAAATCATGAAAGTGTGCCATCTGGAGTCATTGAAAAAGCAAGGATGGTAATGGATACACAAACCCGAGCAGAATTGGTGAATCTGGAGGGAAAACGATATCTAATTGATGCTATTAAGCCAAGTGAACAATTGATTATTGCCGGGGCTGGCCGGGATGCTGTTCCAGTTGTCGAATTGGCAGCAAAAGCTGGGTTTTCCGTAACGGTATTGGATTCACGCAAGAATTTCAATAATGATCGCTTGTTTCCATTGGCTTCTAATTTGCAAAAATGCCCAGATGAAATAGACCCTACTGAATTTACTGGATCATGGTGGGTAGTCATGAATCATATCCAGTCCTTAGATGAGAAAATCCTACAAGTGGCTTTGAAAAGTGATCCACGATATATTGGGGTGCTTGGCCCAATCTCCCGTACAACGGAAATGCTTAATACAATTGGAGAAGACTTCAACAGCGGTCCAATCCACTCACCAATTGGTTTGGATATCGGTGCTGAAACGATGGAAGAAGTTGCACTAAGTATTGTGTCGGAATTGATGTCTGTTAGAAATGGAAGAATTCCTGCACCTTTGCATGGCAAAGTAAAGATTCATGCCTAAAGTAGGCGCGATCATACTTGCGGCAGGCATGTCGACTCGAATGGGTGAACCTAAACTGTTACTTTCTTTGCGGGGCCAACCTCTATTTCTTCATGCCATTGATTCTATCCTTGGCAGCCACATGCAGCCCATCTATTTGGTTGCCGGTAAATATATAGAAGAAATGCGTCAACATAGTGAAGACTATCCAGAATTGAAGATTATTCATAATCCGAATTATGCAGATGGAATGTCCACTTCTCTAAAACTTGGAGTTCAATCCATCAAAGAACATGTGGATGCAGTCATGATCTTCCTTGCGGATCAGCCCCTTATTTCACGTGAAATCATACTATCTTTAATAGATAAATATATTGAGTGTAAAGATGAAGGAGTGCGGATCGTTCGACCAAAAGGGGAGGTAGGACATCCGATACTAGTGGATGCAGTATTACTCAATGAATTCCATTCAATAGATGGTGATCAAGGTGGTAAAAGCATCATCAAAAAATATGATGCGGTGACCGAGACCGTTTCATTTGACAATTCGATGTGGGGATTTGACATTGACACGCCTGAAGACTTCCAAAAAGTAAAATTGCATTTGGATTCATCATGCAAAACAGTTGATATGAAATAAATGATCCTGAACGGAATACCAAGTTCGGCCGAATAAACCATTGGAAGGTTGGAAAAAGCAGCGGAACCGGAAAAAGAGAGGGAAGGCCGATATAATCCCCTAATCGTTCGAAATGCTGCCTTGAAGAGTTATATATTAAAAGGGTTCCTACAATTGCGGACTGAATACTCGCAGTTAGGCACCCTTTAATGTTAATTTTATTCGGAAACACGTTTTATGTAATCAAGGTAATAATCATAGTTTTTTTGGATATGGATCGTATTGACCTTTATTGCTTTTTCTACATCTTTGTCACGAATGGCATGGATTACCTGTAAGTGCTCGTTGTTTCGTTCCTCATACCAAGATTTATCAACCATTGTAACATCTTCATTACGGGCCGATAAAAAGGAAATTCGAAAAGAAAGCCATAACGAATCCGTAGTTTTTTGGAGAAAGGTATTTCTAGAGTAGGAATATAATAAGCGGTGAAATTCAATGTTTGCACGGCTTGCCGCTATTCGGTCATTACTATTAATTGCCTGTTGCAGTTTATCCGTTGCCCATTCCAGTTTTTTTAATTCCTCTTCTGTAATTCCTTCACAAGCTTTTTGTATCGAATAGTTTTCGAGCATTTTCCTGATTTCCAATTCCTGCTGTAAAAGTTCAATATCCACATTGGATATGACCATCCCTATACCAGGTTTCACCTGAAGCAAATTTTCCTGTTCTAATTTCCTCAAAGCTTCACGAACCGGTGTACGGCTACAATTGAATTGTTTAGCGATATCATCTTCCGTTAAACGGTCTCCAGGTAAAAATATCCCTTCAATGATCGCATTTTTAATAACAAAAAATATAGCTTCCCTTAAGGGCTTAGAAGAATAATGTTCTATTTGTTCTGTAATATATTGATTGTGATTGGTTTCCATGGTGCTCCTTTCTAAAATCCAATTATATACAAGTATATTTATTTTATCTTAAAAAACGATTGAAGTCATTGCAATGCTTCAGACTTTTAATTATTTGTACAATTCAATGGGGCGTGTCCGGTTCTGTTTTGGCACAACAAATGATTTAGAGTTTTAGTTCATATAAAAATGTGGTTTAAATGATCTATGAAACAATTATAACCAAAGACGCTTACAAGGCTATCTGTCTTTATTGGCAAGGTATAAAAATCAGGGAAGCCCCACCCGTCCTGAAACTGGGGAATTGCCTGATAATATTAGGGGGAACAAGGGTGTCATAGAATAAGCGGAAGCAAACTTATAGTACATCGGTTTTGATATGTGTCACTTTGCCGCGATGAATGTTGTATATGGAGAATTCTATCTTGCTAGAAGTGCATTGAAGTTGCTCGATTACCCAAAGATGATATGATGGAAAAGGAGCGTTTGCTATTATTTATTATCTAAAGTAAAGAGAACATCAGATTGATATTCATTTTTTCTTTATTTATTGTACAACAGAGAATACAGGAGGAGTTTTTAAATGAATTTAGCACAATTTCCTAGAAAGCGATATACACCAACATATACACCGATTGAAAGATTAGATCATTTTTCTGAAGTTCTTGGGGGCCCATCCATTTATGTTAAACGAGATGATATGCTTGGTTTGACTGCTGGGGGAAATAAAACAAGAAAACTGGAATTCCTTGTTGCCGATGCATTGGAAAAAGGTGCAGATACGTTGATTACATGTGGTGGCATTCAATCAAATCATTGCCGCTTGACACTAGCTGCTGCCGTTAAAGAGAAAATGAAATGCATCCTTGTGTTGGAAGAGGGACTTTCAAAAAATTCAGAGCCGGATTTTAACGGCAACTATTTTCTCTATCATTTATTGGGGGCTGACCAAATTATAGTTGTCCCTAATGGAGCGGACTTAATGCAAGAAATGCAGAAAGTGGCTAAAGAGGTATCAGAGAAAGGACATCGACCTTACATCATTCCGGTGGGGGGATCCAATGTCATTGGTGCAACGGGATATGTTGCATGCGCACAGGAGATCTTGGCACAGTCCTTTGACCAAGGGATTGATTTGAAGGCAGTTATTTGTGTAAGCGGCAGCGGAGGAATGCATGCTGGTTTGGCAGCCGGATTTCATGGAAATCAAAGTGGAATATCGGTAATCGGAATAAACGTAAGCAGAGGTAAAGCCGAACAAGAAGAGAAAGTTTATCAGCTAGTTAAAGAAACTCTAGCACACATCGGCATTTCAAATGCAATTCCTCGTGAGGCTGTTACGTGCTTTGATGAGTATGTCGGACCGGGTTATGCTTTGCCTACACCTGAAATGGTGGAAGCAGTCAAGCTAATGGCAAGAACGGAAGGGATTTTGCTGGATCCGGTATATACGGGTAAAGCGGCAGCGGGACTCATCGATTTAATTCAAAAAGGCACCTTTAAGCCTGAGGATAACATTCTATTTGTTCACTCTGGTGGAGCTTCATCGTTATACGCCAATACTTCTCTCTTTAATGGATAAAATTGTGAGAAATTCGTTAAGAAATTTCTCACAATTTTATGTGTGTTTCCCATTATATAATGTGCTTTGAGTAAGTAATTATCTATCGAAATAGGGGAGGTATTATATGTATATTACAATTTCCGATTTTATTAAAGAATGGAATAAAGAAGCCATATTGACTCAAAATGTTTTGGATGGTTTGACTGATGATTCATTAGATCAACAAGTTTATCCTGAAGGTCGCACTTTAGGAAGAATTGCATGGCATTTCACCACGAACATTCCAGATTATCTAGCTCATTTCGGGTTAAAGATAGACAGGATAGAAAGTTCGGAAAACGTTCCATCTTCAGCCCAGGAAATTGCTATCACTTTTAAAAATGTAAGTTCTCACGCAGCCGAAATTATTGAACAGCAATGGACAGACGAATCCCTGAAACAAATACAAGAAGCGTTTGGAAGACAGGAAACAAATGCTTCCATCCTTATGGGGCTAATCAAGCATATTGTTCATCATCGCGGACAAGTTACGGTTCTAATGCGTCAAGCAGGAATAAAACCTTATGGGGTTTATGGACCGCCAAAAGAAGATTGGATTCATCTAGGTGTGGAAAATCCACCACTTTAAAACCTATGCAAGTTTAAGTATTGTTCTTCAGCAAACGTTCGCCATTGGATCCTAGTTTCTTAATTTTATCAATGAGTTAATAATATGATAAAGGCATCCTTTAAAGGGTGCCTTTTTATTTTGCCAAAGAAAGTGTTTAAATGAAACTAGCTAATTTGGAGAGAATGTTTTAATGGGCATCCTCCTTGTTTTTCCAATTAAAGCTAAAGAAAGTAAAAAGTTCGATAGATCAACAAGCTTGCATACAATTACCGTTTATTCCGTCTTTTCCTTTTGATTAGACTATGTTAAAACATTAGTGCAGAACAGTTCTTTAATAATATTATTTATAATTATGCTATTATTAAGCCGCCATATCCTTGACCCCCACCGTAATCGTCACCACTAATCCGTTATATTTAAGTGTTAAACAAAACGACTATAATGACAATGACGAGACCTTCATCAAATCAATTAAAGCTGCCTGAAAGTGTATAGTTATAGAGCAGGACTTAAAAATATCAGAATTTTGTAGAAAAATGTCGTTATTTGCGAATATCATTATCGTCATTTCTGAGATATTATAATATTGGATGTACTTTAATACATTGAAGTAGTAATGCAACCTTTATGTCGGGACTCAACTTAGTGAGTGGGGGAAAATAAATGAGTGTAATCATCGAGAAGAAACATGTGGAAAACTATACTCATATGGAAGAAGTAATCTTGGTTGGAAAAATTCATAATGGTGATGAAGATGCACTGGACTTTTTAATCAAAAAATACAGATGTGTCGTTCAATCAATTACTTTGAAGTATTTTTTAATGGGTGGAGATAAGGAGGACGTCTTTCAGGAAGGGATGATTGGACTATATAAGGCCATTCGAGACTTCAAGAATTGCAAAAAGTCGTCTTTCAGATCATTTGCGGAACTATGCATTACAAGACAAATCATAACGGCTGTTAAAGCGGCTATCTGCCAAAAGCATTCTCTCTTAAATAATTATGTTTCATTGTATGCGCCTATCTATCAAGGGGAGTCGGAACAGACCCTAATTGATCTAATCCCTGAACAGGAAAAAAATGACCCTGTCACGAACTTAATAAAATCAGAAGAAATTTGCGAAATTGAGCTAATATTAACGGAAGTCCTTAGTGAGTTGGAAAGTAGTGTTGTGGAATTGTACTTGGAAGGGAAAACTTATATTGAAATATCAAAGGAACTGAATATTCACAAAAAGACGATCGATAATGCACTTCAGCGGGTAAAAAGGAAGTTGGAGCGGTACTTCGAGTCTAGGAGGTTGGAAGAATAATCACTATAATTCTTTAAACTTTCATTGATTATTATTTGCGATAAAAAAATAGAATAGAAAAAACACTAGTTAAAGCATTCATTCCTGTACTGGAGCTAATAATCGTGGTGGCTTTCTTATTTATTTGCTTTGTAGTAATGTAGTGCCATCCAAGGGAAAATAAATATCCCTATAGGTAAATGCCGAAGATAAATTCTCTGAGTATAAACACAAAAAGCCCTACTGAAACAGAAGGGCTTTTAACTATGTTCATTTTTTTAATTCACTCTATTCAACTGGAGATTATATCTCAATGTTTCTTCGTCCGAATATAATTTGTATCCAAGTCCATCACTGTAGTTAAGAAATACTTTATCCGGAAGATGCTTTTTAGACTCTCTTGATATTAATATGGGGACCCCATCAATAATGAATCTCTCATCATCTTCGTACTTATTATCAATTTTCAATTCGTGTTCCACATAAATCGAACAGCTTCCAACAAAAATGGCTTCGATACGAACACCTTCATTCTCTTTATAATCCAATTTTTTTAGTTGTTCAATCGCTGCTTCTTTAATCTCAATATTCATAAAACCCGCTCCCATACAAAAATTGATATTATTTTTTATCTATACAAGGAAAACAAAAATCAATCTATGATGAATCCTCTATTTATTCGTATACCCAATTGTTTATAAGTTAATGTGTTAGACCTTTCCTAGCGATATAATAGAGTTTCAAAAAAAGGGGCTTTCCCAAAATAAATAAGCTCCGAATAATCGATTTTAGAACATATTCCTCCCCAATGATCATCCTAGCGGCTTTGCTTTCATAGGCCATTTTTTGTTTAATTCAGTAATGAAAGTTTTGACATTCTTTTTATCTTCCATAATTGGGGAAAAGACGTACGAAAGTGTTCGGTTAAAGGATTCTTTTTTCACCTGAATAATAGAAAGGATTTTATTTTGTACATCCCTTTCAATTACACTTTGGGAAAGAAGGGCCAGCCCTACGCCGTTTTTTATAAGTGTTTCTTTAATTCCTTGATTACTGCTTATCGTGAGTAACGATTTAATTTTCAATCCATTTGAACGTATGACGTGATTAAGGTATTCGCGTGTCCCAGAACCAACTTCCCTTGTTACCCATGCTTGGTCATGTAAATCAGTAATCTCGACTTCGTCTTTATTAGCGAGTTCATGATTGTTAGAAGACACAATGAATAGCTCATCTTGCATGAATGGGTGAACAGAAAGCTCTTTTTCATTAGTTTGACCTTCGATTAAGCCAATATCCACTTTGTATAGCCGAACGGCTTGAACGATTTCTTCCGTGTTTCCGATTACGACTTGAAGTTCAAGTTCAGGATAGTCCTCTTGAAGGTCGATGAGTAAAGAAGGAAGGATATACTCTCCTATTGTAAAACTTGCTCCTATCTTCAATTCGCCCTTGATGGACCTATCGTGTTCCTGAATGTCTTGTCTGGTCTGTTCATAGATTGTGATCATTTGCTTGGCGCGGTCGTAAAGAATTTCTCCCGTTAAGGTGACTTTTAGGAATTTAGGAGAACGGAGAAATAATTTGGTTTGGAACTCTTCTTCTAATTTTTTTATATGCAAACTAACACTGGGTTGCGACATAAGAAGCATTTCTGCAGTTTTAGTAAAATTCTTGACTTCCACAAGGGTCACAAATGTTTTTAGAGCATCATAGTACATAGAAATTTCTCCTTATTATTAATATTCTTAATAGTTACAATAAATTATATATATTTTACTAATGATGCGCCTTCCAGTAAAGTTTTAATGAGAAACTTATTTTAGGAAGAGTATAAGCTGGGGAAGGATAACGTCCTTTATAACCTTATTTTTTATTTGTAGCGTGCTATAAACCTATATGACTGTATTTTCAATTTTTTTTGGAGTTAAAACCGACTTCGTCTATAGGAGTAAACGAGTTAATTATTTTGTGGATGGAAAAAAATGTTTAACCCAATCGTTATACCTAAGTGTCAACTAAGATAAGTTAATATCCTTTTGTGAGGTGGAAATCGTGCAACTTCAGGTAAGTAACAGTCCCTTTAATCATGAGCAGGCAGAGCGCCTTAACAGCCTCCTGCCTAGCTTGACAGAAACACAAAAAGTTTGGTTGAGCGGTTATCTGACTGCATCTTTGTCAGTTTCGAATATGAGTTCAGACGACGCTCCGGTATTGGAAGCTCAAAGCAGCGGAAAGACAGTATCAAAAGAGGTGACCATACTTTATGGTTCACAGTCGGGCAATGCTCAAGGGCTGGCAGAAAATGCGGCGAGTAAGCTTGAGGGTAGTGGCTTTCAGGTTACCATTTCATCCATGAGTGACTTTAAATTCAACAATTTGAAAAAAGTCCAAAATCTCCTCATTTCCGTTAGCACGCATGGAGAAGGTGATCCGCCGGATAATACATTGTCTTTCCATGAGTACCTTCATGGCAGGAGGGCACCAAGCCTTGAAGGTCTCCGCTTTTCAGTATTGGCGCTTGGGGACAGCTCATATGAGTTTTTCTGTGAAACGGGAAAACAATTTGATAAACGCTTGGAGGAACTAGGAGGGACACGGTTATTTCCGCGAATGGACTGTGACCTTGATTATGATGAGCCTGCTTCCGAATGGCTGGCAGGAGTCATTTCTAGTTTAAATGAAGGGCAAGGCAGTTCTGTTGCTGCAGTTCCCGCAACGATGGCTTCAGTAGGTGAACAAACGTATTCGAGAACAAATCCGTTTAAAGCGGAAGTGCTTGAAAATATAAACTTGAACGGTCGTGGCTCCAATAAAGAGACACATCATCTCGAGTTATCTCTTGAGGGCTCTGGTCTTACATTCGAACCTGGAGACAGCCTTGGTATATATCCGAAAAATGATTCGGATTTAGTGGATATGCTTCTTAAGGAACTCAATTGGGACCCAGAAGAAACCGTGAAGGTCAATAAGCAGGGAGAAGTTCGTCAGCTTAGGGAATCGCTCATCTCCGATTTTGAAATTACGGTTTTGACAAAATCCCTCATTGAACAAGCGGCCCAGCTTTCAGATAACGAGGATTTAAAGGAGCTTTTAGTGCCTGGTAATGAAGATAGATTAAAAGAATATCGTGAAGGCCGTGATTTGCTTGATTTTGTCCGTGATTTTGGCTCATGGGGTGAATCGGCGCAAGAATTCGTATCAATTCTCCGGAAAATTCCAGCACGCCTATATTCGATTGCGAGTAGCTTATCCGCATATCCGGATGAAGTGCATTTGACAATCGGAGCTGTCCGGTATGAAAGTCACGGACGAGAAAGAAAAGGTGTCTGCTCCATTTTATGTGCAGACCGATTACAGCCTGGGGACATGCTGCCTGTTTACATTCAGCATAACCAGAATTTCAAGCAGCCGAAGAACCCAGACACTCCAATAATCATGGTTGGACCGGGAACGGGCATAGCTCCGTTCAGATCCTTTATCCAGGATCGCGAAGAATCGGAAGCGAAAGGGAAAACGTGGCTCTTTTTCGGCGATCAGCATTTCGTGACGGATTTCCTTTATCAGACTGAATGGCAAAAGTGGTTGGAAACAGGCGTACTTACGAAAATGGATGTTGCCTTTTCACGTGATTCCGATGAAAAAGTGTATGTTCAAAACCGGATGCGTGAGCACAGCGGGGAATTATACGAATGGCTTCAAGAAGGGGCAGCTGTATACATTTGCGGTGACGAGAAAAACATGGCACATGACGTCCATAATACGCTTATTGAGATCATTGAAAAAGAAGGCAATATGAGCCATGATGATGCGCAAGCCTATCTTGAAGAATTGCAACAAAATAAACGCTATCAACGTGATGTGTACTGAAAATTTGGAGGAAAAGGAGATAACAACATGGTGAACCCACTATTGAAAGCACTATTGAAAGCACCAGAAGGACCGCCTAGTGATGTTGAGCAAATTAAAGACAAAAGTGATTATTTGCGAGGTACACTTGGAAAAGTGATGCAGGATCGGATTAGTGCCGGTATTCCGGATGATGACAATCGACTAATGAAACATCACGGCAGTTATTTGCAGGATGACCGGGATTTACGCAATGAGCGTCAGAAACAAAAACTGGAGCCTGCCTATCAGTTTATGTTGCGTGTCCGCATGCCCGGCGGAGTGGCACAGCCTTCTCAATGGCTTGTTATGGATGACCTAGCTCAGAAATATGGAAACGGAACCTTGAAATTGACAACAAGACAGACGTTTCAAATGCATGGCATTTTAAAATGGAATATGAAAAAAACCATTCAGGAAATCCATGCTTCCATGCTGGATACCATCGCTGCATGCGGTGATGTAAACCGGAACGTAATGTGCAATTCGATTCCATTTCAATCCGAAATTCATTCCGAAGTATATGAATTGTCGAAAAAATTGAGTGATTATCTTTTGCCACGTACAAGGGCGTACCATGAAATCTGGCTGGATGAAGAAAAAGTCGTTGGTACTCCTGAAGTGGAGGAAGTCGAACCAATGTATGGTAAGCTTTATTTGCCAAGGAAGTTTAAAATAGGCATTGCGGTCCCTCCATCCAATGACATTGATGTCTACTCCCAGGATCTTGGCTTCATAGCCATTGTTGAAAATGGAAAACTCGTTGGTTTTAATGTGGCGATCGGCGGCGGTATGGGAATGACCCATGGTGACAAGGCGACATATCCCCAACTAGCCAAAATAATCGGCTTTTGCAACCCTGATCAAATACTGGATGTGGCTGAAAAAGTCATTACGATTCAGCGTGATTATGGAAACCGCTCCGTACGGAAAAATGCTCGGTTCAAGTATACGGTAGACAGGCTTGGGCTCGAAGCGGTAAAGGCTGAATTGGAAAATCGTCTGGAATGGAAACTGGAGGAAGCGAGAACTTATCATTTTGATAATAATGGTGACCGCTATGGATGGGTAAAAGGCATGCAAGGGAAATGGCATTTTACACTTTTTGTCGAGGGTGGCCGAATTGCCGATATCAATGATTACAAACTGATGACAGGTTTGCGTGAAATCGCAAAGATCCATTCGGGTGATTTCCGTTTGACGGCCAATCAAAACCTAATCATTGCAGATGTGTCAAGTCAGCAAAAGAAAAAGATCATCGAATTGCTTGAAACATACGGTTTGACGGATGGTGCACATCATTCAGCACTCCGACGGAGCTCGATTGCATGCGTGGCGCTTCCAACATGCGGGTTGGCAATGGCCGAAGCAGAGCGTTATTTGCCGGTTCTGCTTGATAAAGTCGAGAAGATCGTTGATGAAAACGGCCTAAGGAACGAAGAAATCACGATTCGCATGACCGGTTGCCCGAATGGCTGTGCCCGGCATGCACTCGGGGAAATTGGTTTTATCGGTAAGGCACCTGGCAAATATAATATGTATCTCGGTGCTGCCTTCGACGGAAGCCGATTAAGCAAAATGTACCGTGAAAACATCGGTGAAGAAGAGATATTAAAAGAATTGCGTGTACTTCTTTCCCGTTATGCAAAAGAACGTCAGCAAGGAGAGCATTTCGGAGACTTTGTCATCAATGCGGGCATTGTTAAAGAAGTGACGGATGGAATGAATTTTCATGATTGATTAAATGCAGCGAGAGACAGGTATAATTTCCTGTCTCTTTTTGTATTCAAAATTTTTCCGGAGTGCAATGATAACTAAGCCTGGGATACCGATATTGAAACAGGACCATTCACTCTTATCGTTTATTTTTTTGACTTGCTGTTATTTTTATAGGCTACCTCTGCTTCAATCTCAATAAGATAATCCGGCGAAACCAGACTTTGCACCCCTACTGTAGAACGAGCTGTTTTTACTGGATTTTTCTTTGTATTAAAGAACAGAGCATAGGCATCAAACCAACCTTGATAATCTGGTTTATCTCCTTTGTTTGGATCTGGTGCGACATACACACGCAAATAGGTTACATCAGCGAGGGATAGTCCTTTAGTTCTTAAATCTGCTTTTTAAATTTTCTAAGATTCCGATTGCCTGCCTTTCTGTATTGCCATATCTCTCATAAGTGGTTTTTCCATCCTTATTTAAAAGAGGAGGGACTGTTCCGATAAACAATAACCGGTTATAACTTTGAGGTACAGCAACTGAACTGGAAATCGCAGAAGATGTGGAGCCAAAGAAGGTCACTTTATCTGAGTTCAATTCATTTTTATCGTTACCTGCGGAAGCAAAAGAGATTCCTGTGATTAAACTTATACCTAATACTGAAGTAGTAATGACTGATTTCATGTTTTTTTTCATAAAGTCAGCTCCTTACCGAAAAGTATTCCTAAAAATTTATTATTCAGAGACCCCTGTTTGGAGAATGTCAACTTTGGTTTCTATTTTAATGTCCATCATGGGATAGATCTTTCTCCATTGTTCATAGGTCATTTTTTTATTTTTGGCGTGATATTTTGCCTTCAAGCCAATCGGGTCAATGTTTTTTTTTTGAAAATCTTTAATAAGACGGTTTGCTTGCTTGGTTATGTCATCTTCCATTCCCTTTTCAATTATTTTTATCATCTTTTTATTGGTAAGATTGTCACTTCGCATTGATTCTTTAATTTGTCCTTTAATTTTGAGCTTAATCGTAATGGACGGATTTCGCTCGGAGTTGGATACCTCATAATTTGAACCACTTCGGATACTTTCCACTACGATATCACTTTTCTGCTTGTCTTTTAATTTGAACTTGTAAATTCCCCGTTTATGAAATTGAACTAATGTCTTGAAAATGAACATATCTTCCGTTCGAACTTTACTGACCATTTTATTTTCATGAAACAAGGCCACTCCTGAAACTGCAACTTCTTTATTAATTATTTTAAATAAAGGAAGAAACGAATCTCCGCCATCTTCCATGGAGTTTCTTAAAAAAAGATGGAGGTTTGTATCCGGTCCATTCCCTGTTTCAATTTGTTGATTGATTAAGTCCGATAAAAAGATTCCAATATTTACATTCGTATTTGGTGGTTTCGTATTTATGAAATCCTTGACCTTTCCTTCAACGATGGCCAAAAAGACCCTGTTTCCAAGTTGAGGCTCACGGTAGAGATAATCGGTCAGTTCTGTTATTCCTATTTCATGTACGATTTTCTCGCTAAATAAAAAGATGCGTGTCTGTCCAAGCATCACCGGCTTATCTGCTTTTTTGGATACGATAGCCTGAACATCACTCGTTGTCGTCGATGTTCCAGTTAAGGTTTGATACATCCCCGTCTTGTCCTGTTGGAAGATAGGGATGACGAACATTCCTTCGATTATTTTATCCTTTCGTATATCGTAGCCAATGGCTTGGGACATATTGACTTCATCAACCACTCTTGGCTGGGCACAGCTGCAAAGGAGGGAAAAAGCCAGGATGACAAGAAAGAATTTTCTCATAAACGTTTCCTCCTTTTCTTTATATAAATGATGGCTAAAAGAAGAGGCAAATATAATGCAAGGAAGAGCACGGCGTATGGATTGATTATTTTATTCAATATATATAGGGAATCTTGATCAAAAACAAATATATTAGTGAGCAGGATAATAATGGACATTGCCCATAATGGATACTTTTGCTGAACATTGAATATGCGCTTGATACCCCTGCTGGCAGCCCACAAGCAGATGGTCATGTTGGGTATGACAAAAATGGCCCACCAAGAAACTTGTATATATTCAAATCGCTGAATAAAGGGCAATTCGACAATGCTGGTCATTGTAAGTGTCGGCCAGATAGTCATTTCCAACTGTTTTTGTGAATAAAAAATCAGTGAAACTAAATAAATGAAAACGGTTAATAAGGTTGTTGTTAAGGCCCCTCCATGAGCATATTTTTGTGAAGTTTTAGCATCTTTGATGAACGGATAAAACATCAGGATCATTTCAAAACCAAGCAAAGTTAAGGAAGTACTTCGGGTTCCCTTCAGTATTTCCAATAGATTGTGGTCGAATATAGGGAGCAAATTGGTGAAATCAGAGTATTTCATGGCATAGAATAGGACAAAGAAAATCCAGTAAGACAAAATGACGCTTAAAAAGGCAATTCCCGTAATTGTACGGAAGCCTCCCGTATTTATATAATAAATCAGGAGCAATAAAACCACTGTAAACGCCCAAGAAGCTACCTCTTCAAACATCCATACATGGATGATATTTATATAGCTAATAATCATATCCATCCCAAGGATCAAAAAGTAAAGAATAAATAATAGACTGAAAAAATTTCCAATCCATTTTCCGAATGCATGATTATTGGCAGAAATGATATCACCTGGGACGATACTTAATATTTTATATATGATCCAGATCAATATATGAACGATCAGTCCGGCAAGTAGTATCGAAATCCAGCCATCCGTTCCCGCCGACTTTGCTAAAACTCTTTGAAAACTTAAAACGCCTACTCCCGTTTGAACGGAATGCACCAAAAAAAACACATAGAACGGTGATACCTTGTATTTATCATTAACATCAGCTTGGTTCATATAGGCCCCTCATTTAAATCATTCATTAAAATCATTTTTTTTGATTCTTGCTTTTTTTGGCTTTGGCTGTCTGTATATATCATCAGGATGTAAATTTTCAGGTCTGGATTTAAAAAGATTATAAGGAAGCCTAACAAAGCTATCTTTCCAATCTTGGATGCGAAATGGATATATGGGTTCAAGGTATGGGTGTCCCATTGACGTTAATTTGATAAGGTGGGTCATCAAAAACACGGCCGTTATGATAATGCCAAGTCCGCCCCAAATTTGGGCCCCCACTAAGAAGGGGAATCGCAGTAACCGAATGGCATTCCCCATTTTATAAATAGGAGTAACAAATGATGCCAATGCCGAGAGGGCAACGATGATCAATAAGATATTACTGGTCAGACCAGCTACAACTGCCGCTTGACCGATAACGATACCGCCTACGATACCTAATGTCTGACCTACCTTAGTTGGCAGCCTGGCTGCGGCTTCACGTAATAACTCAATGGAAATCTCTAAGAATAACGCTTCGATCAAAGGCTGAAAAGGTATTAAGTTCCTTGAAGTGACGATCGTTTCCAACAAATCTTTAGGAATCAGTTCATAATGATAGGTCAGCACGGCTACATAAATGGGAGTTGCAAATATGGAAAAAGCGACCGCGAATATCCTTAATAAACGGAAAGCAGATGCCGGAATCCAAGGCATATTATAATCTTCCATGGTGATAAAGTATTCCAACAATATTGTTGGAGTAATAAGTACAGAGGACGACCTATCGATTAACAAGGCTACTTTACCTTCAGCCAATGCACTTGCGATGCGATCAGGCCTTTCCGTATTTAGGAAAAGGGGAAATAAGGTATTTGAATTATCATATAGCATTTGCGCAAGATGTGACCCGTCCAATATTTCATCAAACTCTACGTCATTGATCCTTTGTATAACATTATCAACATTTTCCTGATTAACGATCCCGTCAATTGATAACACTGCCACTTTCGTTTTAGACAAGGATCCTACAGTCATTTCATTCACTTGCAATCCAGGGGTAGGCAGCCTTTTTCTAACTAGATTCAGATTAATATCAATATCCTCGACAAAAGCTTCTTGAGCACTTATGATTCCAAATTCAAGTTCAGGTTTATTTACTTGCCTGTCTCGTTGGGCCGCAACATTGATTAATAGGCATTCATCAAGATTTCCATCTAAACGAATGGCAATTTGGCCTCTCATGATCCTTTCTTCGATTACAACCTTGGTACTGGTAATCAGTGTATTTTCAATAGGAACGTTTTCTTTAATTTGCTCCAAATTTATCGTTTCCAAAGTCGGTATGACAGAAAGAACACTTTCGTGAAGTTCCTGTGCATCAATTAAAGTGCGATAAAACGATACCCAATAGCCGACGCCATTATATGTTCCTTGATGGTTTATGAAATCATTGGATGAAGAAAGGGAATTGAATAGGCCCCTTACATCCGAATCTTTATTTAATTCGTCATTTTTATCGTTTGGTTGATTGGGTTTTTTTTTGTACTTTCCGCGGTTAAACAAATGTTGTCACCTCTAATCTAAAGCTAGTTATCCTAGCATTTGCAATTTAATTACAAATTAACCATTTAAAATGTTAATGTTCCTCTTTAAAGGAAATGGGAATACATTGAAAAATCATTGGTTATAAAAACTGTCACCATTTCCTTTTCGAATAAAATAATTGAAGAAAGTGGAAACTAAAATAAAACCCATTTAACCAAAGGAGTTCACCATGAAAAGTACACCCTTGCATATTAAATTGGATCAAAAGCAGGAAAAATTGAAATCTGAATTGGATATGCAGGATGATGTAGTTTTTAAACAGGTTTTCATTCCCGGTTATGAGGTTTCGGGATTATTCGTATTTGTCAATGGAACGATGGATTATCCTGCATTCAATGAGATAGTCATGGATTTATCGGCTGCGCAGGTCGAATCAAGGCACCCGGTTTCCATCGAGATGCTGGTCATTTCCAAAATCTGTTCAGTCAGGGAACAGGATGTGGAAACATATGAAAAAGCCAAAGAGCATATTTTTGACGGGAAAACACTTTTATTTATAGATGGAATGGCAAATGGTTATGTCTTGAATCTGAAAAAGGAGAAAATTCGTACACTGAGTGAACCTTCGACAGAGAGGGTTGTGCGTGGACCGAAGCTTGGGTTTATCGAAAGTCTCCAGGAAAATATCGGCTTGATAAGGCAATATTCCAACCATCCCAACCTAATCGTCAAACAACAGAAGTTAGGGACGCTTGAAAAGCGGGAAGTTGCATTGATCTATTATGAAGGAAAAGCAAGCGATCCTCTGTTAAAAGAAGTGAATAATCGGATAAATGGAGTAAAAGCTACCGATCTTCAAGACTCGGGGATGCTTGAAGAATTAATTGAAGATACATCGTTTAGCCCTTTCCCACAGATCCAGAATACGGAGCGTCCGGATAAAGTATTGGCGGCACTGCAGGAAGGAAGGGTGGTCATCATGGTTGACGGCTCGCCATTTGCACTGATGGCACCTACGACGATGACGATGCTGCTGCAGTCACCTGATGATTATTATGAAAGGTGGGTAGCGGGTTCTTTTCTACGTGTTCTTCGTTACTTTTCTTTATTTATTACCGTTTTTCTTTCAGGGATTTATATCTCTTTGGTTTCGTTCAACCCTGGATTGCTGCCGACGGAACTAGCGATGACCATAGCTGGTACAAGGGAGAACGTGCCATTTCCGCCTTTCGTTGAAGCGATTATAATGGAATTGACGATTGAACTGCTTCGTGAAGCAGGCATTCGGCTCCCGGCGCCCATTGGGCAAACGGTTGGATTGGTTGGTGGCGTCATTATTGGACAAGCAGCCGTTCAAGCGAATATTGTGAGTTCCCTGATGGTCATAATCGTTGCGATCACGACGATTACATCTTTTACGGTACCACAATATAGCTTTGGACTGGCATTCAGGGCATTAAGGTTCGGGGCGATGATTTTTTCCGCCGTTCTAGGCCTATATGGAACCACTTTATACTTTATCATTGTTATCAGTCATTTGTCGAAATTGACCAGCTTTCAAGAACCTTATTTTCAACCAATGGATTTTATCGGTAAAAAAACCTGGAAGGATGCGTTCTTTCGGTTACCGAAGCGGAAAAAAGGGGGAGAATTTTCTTGAGCAAAGCAGACGGCAAAATTCTTAGTGGGGAATTGGCCTCGATCATTTCATGCTCCATGTTAGGAGTTGGGATGCTTACGCTTCCAAGGACGATAACGGAAAAAGTTAATACATCCGATGGATGGATCGTCTTGATTTTTAATGGGATCGCTATTGCCCTTTTCATATGCTTATTGGTTGTACTGTTAAAAAAACATAAGGTGGCTAACTATTACACATACATGGAGGAGGCTTATGGAAAGTGGCTCTCCAAAATTTTTGGGTTGATTGTGGTGGTGTACTTTATAGGTGTGGCTAGCTTTGAAGTGCTTGCGATGAGTGAAATGGTCCGATTTTATTTGTTGGAGGATACGCCGGTTGAAATATTGATACTCACATTGATTTTAGCGAGTGTCCATCTATTGACAGGCAAAATTAAAGCCATTGCAAAGGTGTGCGTCTTCTTTCTACCTCTGACAATTGTCATCGTTTTGTTCATTTATATGTTCAGTATTAAAGTAGTCGATATAAAAAACCTGCAGCCTGTACTTGGAAAAGGATTTCTCCCTGTCATGAAAGGATTGGGCTCCGGGACTTTGTCTTTTTTTGGAATTGAACTTTTCATCTTTTTGTTTGGCGTCGTTAAAAATCAAAACAAGATAAAAAGTGGCGTTTTAATCGGTTTTTTCATACCGATGATATTATATGTAATTACATATGTTCTGGTAGTAGCTACACTGACTGTTCCCGAAGTCAAAGCTGTTACATGGCCAACCATTTCTTTTATTCAATCGTATGAAGTAAAAGGGATATTTATAGAGCGGTTAGAGCTGTTTCTATTAATCACCTGGATTCTTCAGTTCTTTTGTACACATGCAATTTACTATTACTTTGCGGCAGAAGGACTGACGAAAATTTTCAGCAATTCATATTCAACGAACCTTATTGTTTTAGTTCCAATCGTTTTTTTTCTGGCCAAAATCCCTAAAAATACAATCGAGATTTTTAAAATGAGCGATTTACTGGGAAAGGTATTTCCCTTTATATTGATTGGCTTGCCAATTATTACATTTACGATCGTTCAAGTGAAAAGGAGTAGAAGAAGCGGATGAAAAGATTATGGTTGATCTTGCTTATCCCTTTGCTTACAGGCTGTTGGGACAGTCAAAATATAGAAGAGTTATCCCTTGTGGTCGGAATGGGAATCGATAATAGTAAAAAGAAAGACGAAATTATGTTAACCCAACAAATTCTGGTACCTCCAGGAAGTAGTGCTCAGGAGAATCAAGCTCAACTAAAATATAAGAATGTTACAGTCAGTGCCAAAACGTTGCATGAAGCAATAAGGGATTCTTTGCTTATAACCAATACGGTTTTAACCAATCATCAGCGTATCATGCTCATTAATGAAGATGTATTAAAGAAAATCCCGATGGAAGCGATCATTAATCAGGCAATTCGAGATAATAACACAAGGAGAAGTTGTCTTGTTTATTTAACAAAGAGACCGACAAAAGAAATTTTGGGACTTTCCGACGATGGGGAGATCCCTTCGAATGTAATTTATGAATTGAAAGATAATGAGCACAGAACGAATAAAATCCTTCCGCCTTTAACGATGGGCAAAGTTTCCTCAAATTTGCAATCAGATGGAAGCTTTGCCATTCAGGCCGTTGATATTAGAAGAGGGAAATTAATTTTGGAGGGTGCAGGGGTAATCAACAATTCAAAGTTGGTCGGGGTCATGGATGATGAAGATATAGCTGCTTTAAATTGGTTCAACGGAAATGTGAAGGGCGGAATAATCGAAGCGGTCCAACACGGTAAGCCTTTAAGTGTTGAAGTGATCAAAAGGACAAGGAAGAAAGTCACGACGGAATTGAAGGGGGATCATTTGACGATCAATGTTAAGGTTGCTTACACAGGAAGACTTTCGGAAGATTGGTATGGTAAGGAAAATTCATTTGAAGAAGCCTATCTAAAAGAGATTGAGCGTATTGCCGAGGATGAAGTGAAGAAGGACGTCAAGAAAATCGTATACAAATTACAGCATGAATATAAAACAGGGGTGGCAGGATTTTATCGTTATGTAGAAAATCAGCATCCAAAGTTTTGGGGGAAGAATAAGCAGAAATGGGACGAAGTTTTCAGTAAAGCCGATATTAATTATGAAGTGGATATAAGGATCATAGACTTCGGTTCAAAGGGAGGGATAAAGTGACTGGTCAAAAGAAAACCTTCCAAATGGGAAGGTTTTTGTCAAGTGCCCTTTAGTTGATTGCTTATTTTAAAAAGGCTCACTGAATGTTCTAGGCAGATTCGTCACTTCATGTGCAACCCTGATGCCGGATTGAATGGCTCCTTCAATCCATGCTGGTACGGTCGATGTATGCTCACCAGCGAAGTGGACCCTTCCTTCAGGAGTTGGGATGTATGGAAACAAGTCCGTTTCCTGACCAGGTTTAAACATGGAGAAAGCGCCATATGAATACTGATTCAGTGTCCAGCTATATGAAGCCCCTGTTAAAAAATGATCGTATACTTGGTTTCCATGCACCTGAGCCAAATTTTTCAATGCGTGTTGTATACGGTCTTTTTCAGGAAGTATATCCCACAAAGTGGCGTCATCTTCCCATGTATAACTTGCTAAGATGAGACCGGATTCACTCTGGTTGCTCGTTTGGCTGGGGTAATAAGAAAATCTAATGGGTAAATCGGTCGTCAATTTACCGCCAAAGATTCCTTCCTTTTCCCAAAACCTATGTGTAAATTGAAGTCCAATTTTCGTGGACGCAGCATAATGGAGTTCCCTTATTGCCTTCCACTTATTATGGGAAAATGAATTCCGGGGTTCAATATCCATAAATTGCAGCAATTGAAGTGGGATAGTCACGATGGCAAGGTCACCGGTAACCGTTAAGGGGTTTTGGCTTTGAGTATGTTTAGAGTGGATGGTGACTTGATTATCATGTTGGATGAGCTTTGTCACTTCATATCTGAAGTTTAGATTATCCTTCAATTCCGGTATAAAAGCATAAGGAAGCCGGTCGTTTCCTCCTTCGATTGCAAAAAATTCAATGTCTGGATTAAGGAGTGGCATAAGCTCCCGAAGTATGGCAGGAAAAGAAAGTTCCGGGAATCCTTCTAATCCCAGTATGACTTTGATGCTTTCAATTGCCCCTGTTGAAAGACTCATTCCTACTGGATTGTACTGTAAAAAGAAGCTCATGGAGTATTTATCAAACTCTTTGATGACTATTTCCCAATTTCTAAGTGGGTTTTGAATGATGAAGTCAGTCACAGGCTTAATTGCCATGTTGAGTAATTCTTCAGCTGTTTTACCTCTTTCATGGGGAGCTACAGGGTACCTCAGTATATCCGGGTTCCGTTGATATATGGCAGCGGTTGTCTTGATTCCGTTGGCATAAATGGGATCATTAGGAGTCGCATTAATAAAAGTGTTGACCCGTAAACCATACTTCTTGATGTATTCAGCAACTAAGTAATGATAATTCGGAATGCGCATGGCACCGGCTTCAAGGTAGGAACCTTCAGAAAATGGCTCACGTATAGTCAAAACACGCCCTCCGACCCTCCCGCTTGCTTCCAATATTGTAACCTCGTGCCCCGCTTGTTTTAAAAGGGATGCTGAAACCAACCCAGACATGCCGGCACCAATGATGATGATTTTTTTGGGGATCTGGGAATGCCCCAGGCCATTTCTGATAACAGCAAGCATTTGATCGGGTGAAAGCGGATCTTTGAAAAAGGACAAAGGGTTTTTCTCCTCTCTTGGTACACTTTCTATATGGGATTTAAGCTATCTTATTCCTATTGGGTCACCATTTATGAAGGATCTTCAATAATTTGTCATGATTGATTATTACTATCATATTCCTCTAGGTTTATCCTTTATGTGAAGACTCAATTATTAGATAATTTAAGGTGCAGAAGATGAATAAGTTGTTTATTGTTAAAAGATGATGCCATTTTTTTCGGAAGCTAACTATCTAAAGACTACAATTTATAATGGAGCGAATTTAATTTAGAAAGTTAGAGAAGCAGTGTTCAGCTTTTTTGAACAATGGGATGAAATAACGAAGAATGCTATTCGCAACCTTATTTTCGGAAAAAACTCACCGATCTATATATATGAAAAAAAGCGGATAACTGAGGCAATTATCGTTCTTTGTCTTTGAAAAAACGCTAATAAGCATAACAATTGGAGTTAATATAGTTTCATAAATTTAAGCGAGTGTGCATAAAACAGTGTTAATGAAGTTATTTATACTTGGTGGGGGATATCACTATTACTATCATTCGTAAAAGTGCTAATTCCTGAACATATAATAAAAAACTCTATTCCATGATAGAGTTTTTTTATTATAGTATTCCTTATTTCTTTTTCAGAAAATCAATCGATAGAAACATAGAGTGAAGTTTATATTATAATAAAGTTATTAGTTTTTATTTAAACATATTTGTTTTATGATTGTTTTAGAAGATGATACTGTATAAATTCTTATACTTTCTCATAAAATATATAATAAAAGGGGTTTATTATGTTTAAAATGGAAGAAATTACCCTAGACAATTCCTTTACTATAGTGAAACCCTATACATCTTTAATGGATATAAAGAATAACTTTTTAAAGTTTGATTTTGTAATCATTTCAGCGAAGGAATACTACATTGTTTCAAAGAATGAATGCAATTTCTTGGCATTAATGGATGATTCACTGTCAGTAATCGAGTGGATTGAAAAGGTAAAGTGGACTCCCTCTACCATTTCTACAATAGATGAACTTTCTATGTTACAAACTGATTGGAGCAGACCGGTCTTAATTAAAGCTCCAGAAAAAGAAAAAATTATTGGAATCATAACTGCAAACCAATGGGTTCAACTGCTGGAATTGAAAAATGAGGAGCTATCCGCATACTTTTCTACATTGGCTGAAACCATTAATGACGCAGTCACAGCTGTGGATGAAGAGGGAAAAGTTATCTGCTGGAATACCGTAGCTGAGGGAACATACAGCATTAAACGTGAAAATATCCTTGGTCAAAAGATTGGAGAGCATTTTCAATCAGAGTCTATTATATTACATCGTATATTAAATGAGGGACGTCCCGTTCGTGGGGCTTATCATCGCCCTAATAATGATAATCATGTATTAGTAAATGCCTCCCCAGTTATAAGGGATAATACAGTTATTGGAGGCATTGCAACAGAACATGATATTACTCAAATTGTACGTTTAAACGAGGAACTTGATTCTTCGTTACCGTTACTTATCCATCAGGACAACCCTTTTTCCTCTATTATTGGAGTTAATGTAGAAATTCAAAAAGCCGTGAAGGTAGCGCAAAAAGTTGCCTACGCAGACATTCCGGTTCTGTTAACCGGAGAACCGGGTTCAGGAAAAGAGATGTTAGCACAAGCTATTCATTACGGCGGTTCAAAGCGTACCGGCCCTTTTGTATCTATTAATTGTTCAGCCATTCCTTCCAGTCTTTTAGAGATTGAATTATTTGGATATCAAAAAGGAGTTTTTACAGCAGATAAGAAGACTGGAAAAAACGGAAAAATTGAACAATCACATAATGGAACATTATTTATTGAAGAAATTGATAAAATGCCATTAGACATTCAAGAAAAATTTCTACACTACTTAGAACATGGATCATTTTATCGTGTAGGTACAACGGAATTATTGACGACACATACACGTGTAATTGCCTCTACATCTCAGGCATTAGAAGCAATGGTAAAGGAAGGGAAATTCAACGAAAATCTTTATTATCGCTTAACCGTAATTAACATTGATATTCCCCCTTTACGTGAAAGACCAGAAGATATTGTCAAATTAGCTGAACAGTTTGTGCAAGAGTTCAGTTCTAAGTATAAGAAACCAGTTCCGAAAATTGGATCGGAAGTTATAACTATTTTAGTTAACTATGAATGGCCAGGAAATGTCCGTGAGCTTCGGAATGTTGTGGAACGTGTTATCCTTCTGAATGATGAAAATATTATTAAAAGCAATCATCTTCAAAAAAACATAACTAGTAGCTATTATGTTCATAATAGCCATTACTCAGGCCCACAAGAAACATCATTTCAGGAAGAGGAAAAAGAAGAGTTATCCATGATTCAAGAAGCCTTAAGCAAGACATATGGAAACAAAAGTGCAGCTGCCAAATTACTCGGAATGTCCAGAGGAACACTCTACAATAAGATTAAAGAATACAGATTAAACTGATTTAGTTGCATTTTATTAATTCCCAGTTAAGCCCTCTATTGAAACTTTTGTTATCGCAGATAACAAAATAAACGAGAGCCAGTTTCTGAAAAGACTGCTTTGATAATATCCCCTTAAGGTAGACAGTGTAAAAAGACCACAAACAATCGTGGATATTACACAACTATCTGGAGGGGATTTTATTATGGCTAAAAAAGGGCAAAAGTTCGAGAAATATTCAAAGGAAAAGAAAATGAAAGCTGTACAGATGAATTTGAATGGGGGAGGCGAAATGAAACGAAGTTTACCAAATCAATTGAAAGGTATCTGAGACGTTAGATGGTTTATACCCAAAAAGGGATCTATACAGAACCATTTACCATTCGAATCAATGCTTCTGATACACATCCCATGCATACAAAGTACGACTTCAATAGCTTGTATTAAATGAAACGAACATGATAATGTCTGAGTGGAATCGTTCTTTCCCCATTGTAAATCAGAGATATTGAATCAAAATATTTTAAAACTGATTCAAGGCATGGAAGAAATTCTATTACAACTGCAAACGATTCCAAAAACAGCCACCGAGCTCCGATTGAATATCGAATCTCGATGGCTGTAGTCTTTTTATGACTGTTTACATGACTAATCTGAGTTGGGATTTTTTAATGCGCCAGCCCGTGCCTAAGTTCTAATAGAGTCCATTATTTATGACATATTTCCTTTTGTTTTGTAATTAAGAGGCATTTTTTTCTTTGTTGGTTGATAATAAATCCGATGATTTATTTTTCTTTAAGACAAAGAAAGAACCGACAATCAGTATAGTGAGAAGTAGTGTTAAAAAGAATTGTAAACGTAAGGAATCAATAAAAGTCATCGAGATAAATATACTAGTGATCGTAATAATCGTGGCATATGTTAAATAAGGAAATAACCACATTCTGATCTTAAGTGCTCCAGGATTTTCTTTTTCGTATTTTCTTCGCATGCGTAACTGAGAGAAGGCAATCACTAGATAAACAAGAAGTGCTACACCTCCGGAAGCATTAACTAAAAACAGAAATACTTTATCTGGAGAGATGTAATTGAACCCAATACTAATATAAGCAATAACGGTACATCCTAATATCGCATTCATTGGTATCCCCTTCTTATTTACCTTTAAAAACATTCGGGGAGCATCTCCATTTTCCGCCATAGAAAATAACATACGTGAGCTCGTGTAAATGCCAGAATTCAAACAAGAAAGTACTGCCGTCAAAAGAAGGAAGTTCATGATTTGAGCTGCAGCTGGTATATTTAAAAGTTCAAGGACAGAAACAAAAGGACTTTTCATCAAACTGGAAGAGTCCCATGGAAGAATTGTTACGATTATTAAAATTGAACCTAGGTAAAAAGTTAAAATACGATAAATAACGGTATTTGTAGCAACCCTCATGGCTTTTTCAGGTTGTGAGGTTTCTCCTGCTGCAGTCGCCACAATTTCACTCCCCATAAAAGAGAACATAACAAGGGCAACTCCTATAAAGACAGAACTTATTCCTGAGGGCAGGAATCCACCTCTATGTAGAAGGTTTGAAGTACCAGGTGATTCTATACCTGGTATGAAACCGAATATAATGGCTCCTCCAAGAATTAAAAAGAGAACAATACTGACAACTTTAATCATAGACAGCCAATACTCAAACTCACCAAATGATTTAACAGAATAGATGTTAGTTAGGGTTAATAAAAAAGTAAGCATAAGGCTGACTGACCAAGCAGGCAAAGAAGGAAACCAATATTGAATAATTGTCGCACCTGCTATTGCTTCAACTGCAATGGCAATTACCCAGAAAAACCAGTATAACCAGCCAATCGTGTACCCGGCCCATGGGCCGATCGCTTCTCGTGCGTAAGTGGAAAAAGAGCCACTTGATGGATTTGCCGTTGACATTTCCCCAAGCATCCGCATCACCAAAATTACCAGTAATCCTGCTATCGCATATGAGAAAATAGAACCTGGCCCAGCCGTATTAATTAACGGGCCACTTCCAACAAATAACCCAGCACCGATGATTCCTCCGAGAGAAATCATGGTAATATGCCGAATTTTCAACTCTTTTTTTAATACAGGTTGTTGATGATTCATATCCTACATCCTTTCTATAACGTAAAAACAAAAAAATTAAGGAGATTCAAATCTTTCAAAAAAAATATCAGAAAGTGAAAACCCTTAAAACAATAAACTAATAATTAACAAATCTCCTCTTTTATTTCTGCTACTTATTATAATTAAAAATTCAAAATACAAATAGACTACAAATAAAAGATTAAAAAATATTAAGAATTATATGATAATACATTTTGTGCATATTTGTCTATTTATTTCCCGACGCGGAATATGAACTATACAGTTATGTATACTTTGACGTTATTAAAAAAACATAAACATTGGTTAATCAAAAAGCGAGCTCGTTCTGTTGTTATGATTGAAGGCATTCCTCCAGCCATTTACAAACTGTGTGGTTTAGAAGCTATGCAATTGATTAAAAAGAAGAAGGGTTAATAGGGGGTGGATTCTCCCCAAGATAAAATAAATTCATCCATATACTGTTTAGATTAGTTTATAAGCTAGTGTAAAAATCTATTTTTTGAAAAAATGAATAATAATTAAACAAAAGTGTTCAATTTTAATTTATTTAGACAATTTTGTTAAAAGTGGTATACAAAAGTGTGTAAATGGAATTATAATATGTTTATATTAAGTTTTTGAATATTGTTTGTATTATAAATTTTCCGTTAATAAAGGAGGCAATATTGGATTAGCAAACTTTTTTTCACAAACATCCATTAAAAGTAAAAGAAGAATTAGTCTTTCAGTTTAAAAAAATTGAGGCAGCTACTATCATTTGAAAATTATTCATTACTTTTAATTAACTTAAGATGTTGCGCTATTACATCGATTATACAAAACTATTTTTAAAGGGAGAGAATAACATGATTACAACAAACAATACGGACATTAAAACATATAAACACGAACCATTTACAGATTTTACGCTTGAAGAAAATAAAAGTGAATTTAAAAAAGCTTTAGAGGTTGTACAATCAGAGCTAGGAAAAAATTATCCACTTGTCATTGGAGAAGAATTCATTACAACAAATGAAAAAATTGTATCGATAAATCCAGCAAATAAGGAAGAAGTAATCGGTCGAGTTTCTAAAGCGAATAAAGAATTAGCTGAGAAAGCAATGCAAGCAGCATTGTCTACATTCAACACATGGAAAAAAGAAAATCCAGAAGAACGTGCTAACATTTTATTTCGTGCTGCGGATATCATTCGTCGTCGCAAACATGAATTTTCAGGCTATTTAGTTAAAGAGGCTGGAAAGCCATGGAAAGAAGCTGATGCAGATACGGCTGAAGCAATTGATTTCCTTGAATTCTATGCCCGTCAAATGATGCAATTAAAAGACGGAGCACCTGTAAATAGTCGAGAGGGAGAAGCAAACAAGTTCAACTATATTCCACTTGGTGTAGGTGTCATCATTTCTCCATTCAACTTTCCATTAGCTATTATGGCCGGAACGGCAGCTGCAGCGATTGTTGCCGGAAACACGATTCTTCTGAAACCATCAAATAACACACCAGTGATTGCAGCGAAATTCGTTGAAGTTATGAAAGAAGCAGGTCTTCCTCATGGTGTACTTAGCTATATTCCAGGAGGTGGCGCGGAAATAGGCGATTATCTTGTTGATCATCCGAAAACTCGCTTTGTTTCCTTCACAGGTTCCCGTGAAGTAGGCTGCCGCATTTATGAACGCGCGGCAAAAGTGCATCCGGGTCAAATTTGGTTAAAGCGTGTGATTGCCGAAATGGGCGGAAAAGATACTGTAGTCGTAGATAAAGACGCGGATTTGGATGTAGCGGCCTCTTCAATTGTTTACTCTGCTTTTGGATTCTCCGGACAAAAGTGTTCGGCTGGTTCACGTGCAGTGGTACATCAGGATGTTTATGACGAAGTCCTTGAAAAAGCAGTGGCATTAACTCAGACTTTAACGAATGGCTGCCCTGAAGATGTAAATACCTATATGGGACCCGTTATCAGCCAGGCTTCTTACGATAAAATCATGAAATATATTGAGATAGGAAAGGAAGAAGGCAAGTTGATGACTGGTGGAGAAGGGGACGACTCCAAAGGGTACTTTATTGAACCGACCATCTTTGCGGATATTGATGAAAAAGCACGCCTGATGCAGGAAGAAATTTTTGGACCAGTTATAGCCTTTTGTAAAGCGCGCGATTTCGATCATATGATGGAAATAGCGAACAACACAGACTACGGCTTAACGGGTGCGTTACTTTCTAACACACCTGATCATATTGAACGGGCAAAAGAAGAATTCCACGTAGGTAATCTATACTTTAATCGCGGTTGTACAGGAGCAATCGTTGGGTATCATCCGTTTGGTGGGTTCAACATGTCTGGAACCGATTCGAAGGCAGGTGGCCCTGATTATTTGATTCTACACATGCAAGCGAAAACAACTAGCGAAACACTTTAATAAGAGCTGGGGCAATTTAAAAAGGTTGCCCCATTTAATAAAACGAGGACATGTATTTAGGGGGAAATATTCATGCTGGCAGATGTTTCAAAAAATATTTTTCTTCACGCTTCCAACAACAAAGCGTTAAATAAAGCTGCGAAAAAATGGGGCCTTCGATTTGGGGCTTCCCAAGTTGTGGCAGGAGATACTATCAAAAGTGCGATTAAGAAAGTTCAAGAATTAAATGAAAAAGGCTTGATTTGTACACTGGATCATTTAGGGGAATTTGTTTCAAGTAGAATAGAGGCAATAGAGGCAACGGAATATAACGTAAGAACGTTGGAAGCTATGGGTAGTGCAGCAGTAAATAGTAATTTATCTGTAAAAATGACCCAACTTGGTTTGGACATTGATCGGAATTTTTGTGTTCAAAATATGTGTCTAATTCTTGAGACAGCCAAGAAATACAACAATTTTGTCAGAATCGATATGGAAGATCATGCACATTGCCAAATCACGTTAGATATCCTGAGAGAATTACGCGAAACATATGATAATGTAGGAACAGTGATTCAATCCTATTTATATCGAGCGGAACAGGACGTAAAAGAATTAAAAGGAATTCCCCTTCGTTTAGTTAAAGGAGCTTATCAAGAATCTCCTTCTGTGGCTTATCAGGAGAAAGAAGAAGTAGATAAAAATTATATGAGAATCATTGAAGAGCATTTGCTGAGTGGTAGCTATACGGCGATTGCTTCCCATGATCATCGTATCGTTGCCAGTGTAAAAGAGTTTGTTCAAAAACACAATATTTCACGTAACCAATTTGAGTTTCAAATGTTATATGGATTTAGAACAGACATGCAACTAAGTTTAGCTAAAGAAGGATATACAATGCGTGTGTATATTCCTTTTGGTAACGACTGGTTTGGTTATTTTATGCGTCGCTTGGCAGAAAGACCACAAAATATTGCTTTTGCCCTTAAAGGATTCTTTTCTAAATAATTGATCAGCGGAGTCATGATTGGAGCCAGTAAAGTTGATACCGAGGTCATAGCTATCGACAAGGGTACATTACCTTTTGCTACCAGGAACCGACTATGGGAAGCTCGACATAATCTTGATAAATAAGTCGACTTCATTGATAATGGTGCAGTTTCAACTAGAACAGGAAATCAAAGAAAGCGCTCAGTGAAGAAATAATACGACCCCGTCCTCCCTTGACCGGTGGATTCACCAGTATGAAAAGTCTGGTTCCTTCCAAGAGAATGACAACAGTTCACTCGAGAAGGAGGAGCCTTTAATGCTACTTAAAGAGCTTGAGCAACAGCAGATGGTGAATGATATTTGAAAGCAAGCTTCGTATTCTCGGAACACTAGGCTATATACGCCGAGAGTGTTTTAAGGTTAAAAAGCGCAAAATTGTATCATAATATAACCATATACTAAAAGTTTACATAGGTGATGATTTCAGGTCCCATGTTTTAGGAGGACGGGTTTATAGAAGCGAAATATTGCAGAGAATCAAGGGTCATAAGAACGAGTCGTATATTTCCAAATGATGTAAACAATCATAATACATTATTTGGCGGCAGATTAATGAGTGATGTCGATCAAGTAGCATCGATTTCTGCAGCACGTCATAGTCGAAGTGAATGTGTAACTGCTTCAACAGATTCAGTTGACTTTTTACATCCCATTCGTACAACAGATTCAGTGTGTTTTATATCTTATGTGGCATGGACCGGCACATCTTCAATGGAGGTTTTTGTGAAAATTATTGCTGAAGATTTAAAAAGCAGTGTTCGTAGAATTGCAGCGACTGCTCTATTAACATTTGTTGCACTAGATGAACATAAACGTCCAACACGTGTTCCAAAAGTTATTCCGGAGACAGAAGAAGAAAAAAAATTACATGAAACGGCATTAGATCGAGCAAGTATGCGGCAACAGAGAAAACAAAAAAGCAAAGATGTGGCTATGTTTTTAAATGTAGATTATCCTTAACTTTCATATAGTAACCTATAACCTACGAGGTGCAAAGAAGGTAAGAGGCAATCCTTATCAATATCGATCAAGTTGAAAAGCCGGACAATAAGCAAAGTGAAGCATTAGATTTACTAAGTTCACCCAGTCTTTTTTCCGGCTATCGTTCTCAACATAGTTGGACCTACAAAGGGACGAGTTCGTTTTCATCCAGAAATAACTGATTTATCCATGTCGATGAAATTTAAAATTTGGGATTATTGATCTTCCTGTTGATAGGGGAAAAGGCTTATTGTTTGCAATTCCCCGTAATATTACCTCTTCTTAATTAGATCAGTTAAGTCGAGGGAACTTGTCTGCGATAAGTCAAATTGTTCGAACAAACAAAGATATTATAGTTCTGGTGGATTAACGGCTTCATACTTCGAATGGATGCAAAACAATCAGGCTATTATTTGACAGAAAAAATGGCACAAAAATTACGAAATAATAGTCATTCTTTTAAAAGGTTTCTTCCATAGCACAAAATTATCAAATAGATATGCGTCCAGCTGCTAACATGGCTCGGTGTAAGTATGAAATTTGGAATCTCTAATTTATTTCTTTAGAAAGAGAGGTTTTTAAGGTGAAAAGAGTTATAGAAGCTGTCTATAGTCCTTGTTGCGGAAAAGTTGAAAACATATTTGTTAGTCAAGGTTCTTATGTATATGAATGGGAAAAACTAATGGTAGTTCATACAACGGACAATAAAAAAGTAGAAATTGAGACTGGTGTAAGTGGTCATGTTGTTTCAATTGAAGTAACAAAAAATCAAAATGTAAGTAATGAAACAGTGTTAATTCAGTTTATAGGATGACTTATTAATCACAGGAAGTGATTGATAAAAAATTGGGTATTTAAGATTTAGGATCCTGAATATGGATTATTCTAAATGAGAGACTTGCGATGGTGTATAATGAATATTTAGAATATTTTGTATATTTTAATGGGGCAAAGCGGAATAAATGAATGAAAGCAAGAGTTTCTAATTAGTTAAAACGAAGCAATCCCTTTTTTTATAATGAAAGAAAGCTTATTTAATAAATTTACTGAGTTCATTCATTTTTTTTCCATTCATAAAAGTACTAGTTATTGCACATATGTTTAAAGGCTCTACGATATGGTAGAGTTTTTTTATTATAAAAACCTTCGTTCAGGTGCAAAAACCACTCGCTAGAAGCATAGGGCGATTTTTACAATAAAGCTAATTTTTTTATTGTATTGTTCTTTTTAGGAACAATATTCTTGAAATTGGGCAAAAGACAATACCTGCCGCAAATACACACATAGACTACTATATTGTAGGGGATGTGTGTATTTTTTTATTGATGGAAACATGAATACATATTTCAATAGAGAATTTTGAAGAATCCGCTGGATCCTCGATAGTGTTATCAAGGGTGTTTGTTCGGTGACCCGTTCGTTGCGCGGAACCGTAAATTAACAGGTGGTTCTGGCAAGCCAAAAGGTTTGGACGCAGGTTTTTATGTGAAATCTATATTTTTGCTGATGTGACGAACGAAATGACGATATAACAAAAAGGTATCTTTCGACCGGTCTCGTAATGTTTGTTTTTGACGGTGTCGATGAATAATTAAGATTGTAAACGACAGACCGTATTGATTAATAGCTATGTACCAGGCGGGGAAATATAGAAGGAACGTGCAGTATTTCGTATTCGGCCGGACAAGTGTATTGATGGAAGCGGAGTAAATCGACTTGACGGCACCTAAGCAAGGTTATGAAGCGATCAACCAGAGTAAATATATCCCAATAATAACCTCGATAGAATATTTAAAAAACCAATCAACCAAAATCATCATCAAGGAAAATCCTGTCTTTCTGCAAAACCATGAAAAATTTGTTTGTGGAATATTATTAAATATTTTCCTTCTCAGAGGAGATACTACCAAGAGACAAAGATTTGAAAGGAAGACAGTATGGATCATATACAAATGGCCCGTGCGATGTTCGGGACGAATATGGCTGTACATATCATATTTGCAACGATCGGCGTCGGGTTGCCGATGATGATGTTGGCAGCGGAATTAATGTATCAAAGGACAAAGGAATTACAGTATGTTGTCATGGCTAAACGCTGGACCAAAACATTAGGGGTTTTGCTTGGGGTCGGGATTCCGACTGGTACGATTGCGGGTGTGCAACTATCACTATTATGGCCTGGGTTCATGGAAGTGATTGGACGTGTCATGGCGCTTCCATTCCAGATCGAGATTTATGCATTCATGGTTGAAGCGCTTTTCATGTCAATCTACGTGTATGCTGCTGAAAAAATAAAGCCATGGGCCCGTATCGTGAGTTTATTCTTTGTTGCATTCGGCGCAATGGCTTCGGCGGTTTTGATTTCTAATGTCCATGCTTTTGAAGGTACACCGGCTGGGTTCCGGTTTGAAAATGGGGAAATCGTCGATGTCGATCCTTGGGCGGCATTTTTCAACCCAAGTTTCTTGGTGACGGCAGGTCATACGGCCTTGACTGCTTATACTACAGGTGCTTTTGTCGTAGCGGCCGTTGCAGCCTATAAGATGCTGAAAAATAAATATGGCACTGCTGAATTTAATTTTCACCAAAAAGCACTGAGGCTCAGTATTGTATTGGGTTTGGTTTTTTCTTTTTTGACGGCATTGAACGGTCATGCGACTACACAGCATTTATATAGGGAACAGCCGGAGAAACTGGCGGCGGCTGAAGGGTTGTTTGAAACAAAGGACCATGCCGGACTTACCTTGTTCGGTTATACCGATAGGGAAGCTCAGGAAGTGAAGTATGGGATTGAATTCCCATGGTTATTAAGCTTTCTATCCGGTAATAGCTTCGATACGGTTGTGACTGGCTTGAACGATTTTCCAGAAGAGTATTGGCCGCCGCTTTATGTCCATATCTTATTCAATGCCATGGTCATCATCGGTTCCGGCTTAATCGCCTTAGCACTGTTTGCATTGGTATGGAATAAATGGCTGAAAAGGGAGACTTATCCGAAATGGGTTCTCTGGCTGTTTGTTGCTGCAGGTCCGCTTTCGGTGATTTCGATTGAATGCGGTTGGATTTTTGCTTGTACAGGCAGACAGCCATGGACGATATACAGGATGCTGACTACGGAGGATTCAGTCACTTCGTACGAAAACCTTGGATTTTTATTCACAATGTTCATTATTGTATATATCATTTTATGCGTTTCTGTAGTATTTACACTTTTGTATTATTTCAAACGTCATTCCGTTATGGATGATATTTATAAGGCAGAACAGAAAGATGTAAGGCTTTTCGATTCGAATTCATAAAAGGGGGGGAGGCGGTTGAGTGATGCTCTTCTTGCAATAACATTGGTCTGGGGCTTTATTTTTCTTTATGCCATCATGGCCTCTATGGATTTTGGCGCCGGCTTCTGGGCAATGACTTACATTAAAAAGGAAGAAACGAATGCTACGAAAATTGCAAATAGCTATTTATCACCGACTTGGGAAGTGACTAATACTTTTGTGGTTGGTCTTGTAATTGCGATTTACAGTTTATTTCCAGGTGCGGTTTTCCCGATTGGGGTAGCCTTGATCGTTCCTGCGAGCCTGATATTGGTCCTGCTATGTATTAGGAGCGCTTTCTTGGTTTTCTCGCATAGCGTAGACAAATATGAAAAAGCGTTAACATATATCTCAGGATTGACGGGATTGATCATACCTGGGCTATTAATCAGTGTATTGCCCATCACCCATCTTGGATTTGTCGAAGGCGTGAGAGGAAATGAAGAATTGAATCTATCTAAACTTTTCACGAGTCCGAATGAGTATGCATTTGTGGGATTTGGAATCATGAGCACGCTTTTTTTATCATCTTTGCTCCTGTCTGATTACTCAAAACAGGCTGACGAAATGAAAGCATACAAAATATATCGCAGGGATGCGATGATAACGGGACCGCTTATGTTAGTCATGTCTCTGTTGGTTATGCTCACGTTAAAAAACGAAGCGAATTGGATTTACCAAGGAATGATGAAAAACTCGGCATTGTTATTCGTCTCGCTCGTTTTTTTCATCATTAGCGGGATAGCACTGTACTTACCCTATTTTTCTAAGCAGGAGGTTAAAGGGATGCCTCGCGTCGCTGTAATAGCGATTATCATTCAGTATTTAATCGGCAGTTATGTTTATGGAATCGCACATTTACCTTATATCATCTATCCAAATGTCACGATTCTTTCAGGATTTACCGATCCAACATCTTTCCGGGCTGTTTTTGCCACATATATCGTGGGCTTTGCGATATTAGTGCCAGGGTTCTATTATTTCTGGTCCATCTTCATGAAAGATCAGCGTCGAATGTTCAAACGGCGGCAAATGTCAAATTAGTTCATCTTGGAAAAGAGAGGTTATCACTATGAAAAAGTTAGATCTGCTAAAATATGCGGTTTTAGTCATCTCACTCTTTTTGAGCTATCAAGCAGTTGAAGCGCATGATAAAAATTTTCAGGTCGATGGCACTTATATTTCAACAAAAAGAGATGTAACAGGTGACCAGAAAATAGACATCATCCAGGTTCAGGGTTTGCCATATGAGGAAGGAAGCGAGTTTCTGAAGAAAATTGAGTTAAGTGTGGAAAGCAATCGCCGTACAATTAGCGTCCCGCTTGAAGCTGGGTATAATCCAGATCTCAAGGTTGCCGACTTGAATAATGATGGGATCCAGGATGTATTGGTCACGGTTTTGATGGAAGGTAGAGAGCGTTTGATAACCAGTTACGCCTATACGTTCAAGGATGGAAAAGTGAGGAAACTGGAAATCCCTCCATCCGTTCCCGTAATGGCCCAATTTCTTGCAGGATACAAAGCGGAAATCATTATTGAAGGTCAAAAGCCTGTGGTGATAGATGTCAGTTCGAGAAAACAAGCTTATGATGAAATGGGCATTTATCAAAATGGAAAATTAAATGAACCGACAGAGCTTTTGGTTGATCCATATTCTTCACTGGACTTAAAGAATGTTTTTGGGAAAGGGAAAGCGCTTGTGGGAGTCCAAAATGTAAAAGGGTCAGATGAACGTGATTCGATACTGGAAATCAAATCAGTATGGAAGTATAACAATGGATGGAAGCTTGTAAAAGCCCAAGTTAAACCGGTCAAGGGAAGAAATAAATAGTGAATGTTATCATGGGATAGGTTTGAATGTGACATAGTTCAGGCATATCGTAGTTAAATAAAGCAGTTGACAGCTCTTGGTTTTGAGGGCTGTTTTTGTTTATAATTAAAAATTGACAATTTTTAAATATTTGGTAAAATCTAAATAAATCCATTTAACTACTATGTTGTTAAATGTAAGCGGATACAAAAAGGGGGGTGCAGTCTTACGGAGTTAAAGGAAAAAATAATTGAAACGTCGCTGACTCTCTTCGATCAGCATGGTTTTCACGGTGTCTCCGTTAACGAAATCGTTAAGGCATGCGGAACTAGCAAGGGGGGGTTTTATCACCATTTCTCTTCCAAAGATGAACTCCTATTTGTCATTCATGATTACTTCATTTCATATGTTTTAATAAAAGCACAGGAAGCCATTTCAGAAAGTACCCATCCAACAGAAAAAATGCAAAAGATCATTCAATCATTCGTTAAAGTTTTTGACCTCTATAAACCACACATCTCAGTTTTCTATCAAGAAAGCATTTACTTAAAACCACCTTATGTTGAAGCAATTAAAAAAAAGCGTCAAATGTATAAAGAAATCATTTTTTCCGTCATCAAAGAAGGCATTGACAAGGGAGTGTTCCGCAGCGAATTGCCAGTGGAAATTACCGGAATGTCAATTCTCGGCATGGTGAACTGGTCCTACAAATGGTACAAAAGGGACGGTGGAAAAACGATTGATGAAATCGGCGATATTTACGTAGATTTAATTCTGAATGCCCTATTGACAGATGAAGAAAAAGATGCGGAAATCACCCAGCCATTTCTACTGAAGAACAATGTTGTTGTCGATTAAACAATTAACTTGATTTAAACAGACCAACTAGTCGGTCTCAATTGAAAGGGGAATGAACATATGGATTTTTCACTTACAAAAGAACAGCAGATGATTAAGGAAATGGTTAAGGAATTTGCCGAAAAGGAAATTAAACCCATTGCGATTGAGTTGGATGCAAAGTCCATGTTTGCGGAGGATGTATTCAAAAAAATGGGGAAACTCGGGTTACTTGGAATTCCATTCCCTGAAGAATATGGCGGTTCGGGGGGAGATACGATTTCATATGCCATTGCAGTTGAAGAGGTTGGCAAGGCATGCGGGGGAACCGGCTTAAGTTATGCTGCAGCAGTTTCGCTCGGAGCAAGTCCAATTTACTATTTTGGAACCGAGGAACAGAAGCAAAAATATCTGGTTCCAATCACGACAGGTGAAACTCTGGCAGCTTTCGGGTTGACAGAGCCTAATGCGGGTTCCGATGCTGGCGGTACGAGAACCACTGCCGTGTTGGAAGGTGATGAATATGTGATCAATGGTGAGAAAACATGGATTACCAATGCCAGCTATTCAAGAACCGTTACCGTCACTGCTGTATCGGGCAAAGATTCCAAGGGCAAGAATATCATCTCTGCATTCATCGTGCCAACCGATACCCAAGGGCTTACAATCAATAGCAATTATGAAAAAATGGGAGTTCGGGCTTCCAATACTTGTGAAATCATTCTGGATAACGTCCGGGTACCAAAGAAAAATTTATTGGGAGATCCAGACAAAGGGTTCAAACAATTCTTATTCACTCTGGATGGAGGAAGGATTTCCATTGCAGCTTTGGCCGTCGGTATCGCTCAGGCTGCCTTTGATAAAGCTTTAGCTTTTTCAAAAGAGCGCATACAATTCGGTAAATCGATATCAAATTTCCAGGCCATTCAATTCAAGCTGGCAGACATGGCGATGGAAATTGAACTGGCGAGGAATATGGTATATAAGGCGGCGTGGTTAAAAGATAATAAAAAGCCTTTTGCAAAGGAAGCGGCATACGCCAAGCTTTTTGCAAGTGAAACCGCTTTCCGGGCCAGCAATCAAGCGATTCAAATACACGGTGGTTCTGGTTACATGCGCGAATACGAAGTGGAGCGCTATTTAAGAGATGCTAAGTTATTGGAAATTGGTGAAGGCACATCCGAAATTCAAAGAATCGTTATCGCCAGACAATTAGGCTGTTAATCTTTATGGAACGTAAAATGAACGATGATGCTTTGGTTCATTTTGGTGAAAAGCAGATGTTATCTATACAGCAAAACACGTTCATTCTTACTTTTATTTGATTAGGAGGAGTTTGATGTCTGATTTGCTAGATATTACTATCGGGAAATTGCTTGAGAGGACAGCTGAACAATATGGTGATAATGAAGCGGTGGTGTACCATGAACTGGGTCTCCGCCATTCCTATCGAGAATTTGAAAAGATTTGCCGAAAGGCGGCCAGGGGGTTCATGTCACTCGATATAAAAAAAGGGGAACATATTGCCATTTGGGCGTCCAATAAACCGGAATGGCTTATATCCCAATTTTCCACCGCGAAAATGGGCGGGGTGCTGGTTACGGTCAACACTAATTACCGTACAAGTGAACTGGAATACTTGCTTAAGCAATCGGATGCGACGACGATCATCCTGATGGAACAATATAAGGATCATTCATATATAGATACGCTGTACGAAATCGTACCTGAATTGAAAAATGCAGAACCAGGAAAATTACAATCTGAGAAACTTCCAAAATTGAAAAATATCATCATTTTGGGTGAAGCGCGTTATCCCGGAACGTTTTCGTGGGATGATGTCATTAGCGGAAGCGAATCCATTTCGGAGGAGTCACTGGACATGAGGATGGAGGAATTGGCTCCCGATGATGTGATTAATATGCAATATACATCAGGAACGACAGGATTTCCAAAAGGAGTGATGCTGACGCATTCAAACTTGGTCAACAACGGATTGAATGTCGCGGAATGCATGAGGCTTACCGAAGTCGACCGGCTTTGCATCCCGGTTCCGTTTTTTCATTGTTTCGGCTGTTCCCTTGGTACGATGGCCTCGGTTTCTGTAGGGGCAACAATGGTGCCGATAGTGGAATTTAATCCACGCGTCGTCCTTCAGACCGTTGAAGCCGAAAAATGTACGGGACTTCATGGTGTTCCGACGATGTTCATCGCTCAACTTAATCTCGATGACTTTGACCAGTATGATTTACGTTCGTTGCGGACTGGAATCATGGCAGGCTCCACATGTCCGATTGAAGTCATGAAAAACGTGGTGAATAAGATGGGAATCTCGGAAATCACGATTACTTATGGTCAAACGGAATCGTCTCCAGGAATTACGATGACAAGAACGGACGATCCGATCGAACTTCGTGTTTCCTCAGTGGGAAGGGCTTTGCCGAAAGTGGAAGTGAAAATTGTCGATCCAGTTACCGGGGAAGAAGTCCAGCGTGGCAAACAAGGGGAACTCTGTTCGAGGGGATACCATGTAATGAAGGGATATTATAATAACCCGGAGGCTACTGAGCAGGCGATTGACCGGGAAGGCTGGCTACATACGGGAGATTTGGCGGTGATGGATGAAAGGGGTTATTGCAAGATTACAGGCAGGCTGAAAGACATGATCATTCGCGGAGGGGAAAATATCTATCCCCGTGAGATTGAAGAATTCCTCTATCAACATCCTGCAATTGTCGATGTCCAGGTACTCGGCGTTCCAGATCAGAAGTATGGGGAAGAGGTAGCGGCATGGATCATTTTGAAAGCAGGAGAAACACTGACGGAGAAAGAATTGATAGAGTATTGCAAAGGGAAAATATCTTTTCATAAAATTCCCCGTTACATTCAATTTACCGATGCTTATCCCATGACTGCATCCGGGAAAATCCAAAAGTATAAGCTTCGGCAACAAACTCTTGATCTGCTATCGGATCTCACTAAATAAGGAGGGTATCGAATGATTCGAAAAATTCTTATCGCAAACAGGGGAGAAATAGCATCACGCATTATTCGTACATGCAGGAAGTTGGGAATACTTACTGTCGCCGTTCATTCGGAAGCAGATGCGGATTCACCATTTGTGGGATTGGCGGATGAGGCATATTTATTGGGTGGCCCGAGAGTACAGGAAAGCTATTTAAATGTCAATAAGATTTTGGAAATAGCTAAGAAAACGGGAGTGGAAGCCATTCATCCTGGATACGGATTTCTTAGTGAAAATGCAGATTTCGCACGTTCATGCGAAGAAGCAGGCTTGATATTCATTGGTCCAAAACCAGAAATCATCCAGCAGATGGGCAATAAAGTCGAGGCACGGAAAAGGATGGAACAAGCGGGACTTCCATTGGTGCCTGGATTTTCACGTCCGTTAATTGATAGTGCAGAAGCGGCAGCCGTTGCCGAAAAGATTGGCTATCCAGTCATGTTAAAAGCAGCAGCAGGCGGCGGGGGAATCGGCATGCAGGCCGTTGCTAATGAAGATGAATTGACCAAGGCCTTCGAAGGGAATCAAAAACGTGCCCAATTGTTTTTTGGCAATGGAGATATGTTCATAGAAAAACTGATTGAGAAGCCTCGTCATATCGAAATTCAGGTATTGGCGGATTCCTTTGGGAATGCTGTTTACTTATGGGAAAGGGAATGCTCCGTTCAAAGACGCCACCAGAAAGTCGTGGAAGAGGCTCCCTCTTCTTTCCTTGACGAAGAAACAAGAAACAGGATGGGCATGGCTGCAGTGGAAGCGGTAAAATCCATTGGTTATAGCAATGCGGGCACCCTCGAATTTTTAGTTGATGGAGATAAAAATTTTTATTTCCTGGAAATGAATACACGTCTTCAGGTTGAGCATCCTGTCACCGAAGAAATTACGGGGCTGGATTTAGTCGAGCAGCAAATTAAAATTGCATCGGGCAACAAATTGGAATTCACTCAAAGTGAGATTAAACAGGATGGACACTCCATTGAAGTGCGCATATACGCTGAAGACCCGAAAACGTTTTATCCAGCACCGGGGAGAATCACCAGCATGGAACTTCCGGAAGGGGAAGGGATCCGTCATGAATTGGCGGTTCATGGAACTTCCGTCGTGTCCCACTTTTATGATCCGATGATCGCCAAATTGGTAGTGAGCGGCGATTCAAGGGATAAAGCGATCAAGAGATTAAGAGAAGCGCTGGCAAACTATAAAATAGAAGGAATAAAAACAAACCTTCCTTTGCTTATGGAAATAATTTCTCATGAAGCTTTTTCCCAAGGAGATACGACTACGGATTTCATTGCGAAATATATTAAAAAATTGACTGTATAACGCATATTTTAAAACAAAATGATCAGGAGGAATGTAAGATGGCAGAATTAAAGGCTAGCATGGCAGGAAGCGTTTGGAAAATCGTAGCGAATGAGGGGCAAAGTGTAACAGACGGACAGGACATCATTATCTTGGAATCGATGAAAATGGAAATCCCCATTGCAGCCGAAGAAGCTGGCACCATCAAAGAACTTAAAGTGAATGAGGGGGACTTCGTAAATGAGGGCGACATTTTGGCCGTCATTGAATAAAAGGACGGAGGGGTAAGATGAATTGGCCTGAAAAAGTGACAATTAAGGAAGTGGGTCCGCGTGACGGGCTGCAAAATGAAAAGGTCATGATACCTGCACAAAGCAAAATGGAATGGATCGATCAGCTCTCAGATACGGGATTATCTTATATAGAAGTGACTTCTTTTGTCCATCCAAAGTGGATTCCCCAATTGAGTGATGCCGTTGAGGTTGCTAAGGGAATAAAGCGCAATCCCGGTATCACTTATGCGGCCCTTGTACCCAATCAAAGGGGACTGGAGTCTGCTCTTGAAGCTAATATCGATGAAATTTCCGTGTTCATGTCATCCAGTGAAACGCATAATCTTAAAAATATTAATAAATCAATTTCTGATACCTTTCCAATAATGAAGGATGTAATCGGGACAGCAGCAAACAGCGGAAAAACAGTTAGGGGCTATATTTCAACCGTTTTCGGCTGTCCTTATGAAGGGGAGGTTTCGACCGAACAGGTTTTCCGTGTTTGTGATCAACTGTTTGAATATGGAATCGATGAGGTCTCATTGGGTGATACCATTGGGGTCGCATCTCCAAGACAAGTTGCCTTATTCCTAGAACAGGCAGTAAAAAGATATGATATAAGCCGAATTGCTCTCCATTTTCATGATACAAGGGGTATGGCACTCGCAAATGTCCTTGAATCACTGAATTATGGTGTTGACACTTTTGACTCTTCGCTCGGAGGATTAGGGGGATGTCCGTATGCACCAGGTGCGAGTGGAAATGTGGCAACAGACGACCTGATCCATATGCTACATAAAATGGGAATTCAAACGGGAATCAATCCAGAAAAATTAATGAAGGCTGCGGCCATGATGCAAAGCTTTTTGGAAAAACCTTTGCCTAGCCATCAGATGGCTGTTTATAACGCACAATAAGAGAAATTGAGGTGAATTTATGACTTCATTAGTGGAGATCAGTCATGAAGATAAGGGAATTGCCCTCGTGACTTTGAACCGGCCTGATGCTGCTAATGCTCTATCCACAGAACTGCTTCATTGCTTAGTCGAAGGGCTGTATGAATTGAAAAGAGATTCCAATTTACGAACGGTCATTTTAACGGGAGCAGGTGAAAAGGCGTTTTGTGCAGGTGCGGATCTTAAGGAACGAGCAGGTATGAATGATGATAAAGTCAGGGAGACAGTCAAGTTGATTGGTGACACGATTACGGCTGTAGAAAACCTTCCCGTTCCAGTCATCGCCGCGATTAACGGCTCGGCTTTTGGCGGAGGGCTGGAGTTGGCACTCGCTTGTGACATACGCATCGCATCGGAAACGGCTAAGGTTGGGCTGACAGAAACGTCATTGGGCATCATCCCAGGCGCCGGCGGTACTCAGCGACTGCCGCGGATAGTCGGAATGCCGACAGCGAAAGAACTGATTTATACGGCAAGGAGGTTGGATGCAAAAACCGCACATGCCTTGAAAATCATCAGTCATGTATATTCACCCCAACATTTACTTGAGGAAGCGAAAAAATTGGCTGGGGAAATTGCAGTCAATGCCCCATTAGCACTCAGGGCTGCAAAAGCGGCGATCAATCAAGGGGCTGAGACTAATTTGAAAACAGGATTGCAAATTGAAAAAGACTGCTATCAGACAACTTTAAAAACTCGTGACCGACTGGAGGGTCTGTCAGCATTCAAGGAAAAGCGCAAACCGGTTTTTAAGGGCCAATGATTTCAATTGAAGGAGGAACAGGGATGGTAACGACGGATAAACTAACCGAGACGGTTGAAACGATTAAAAAAGGCGGTTTAGAAAAATATCATCAAAAAAACGCTGAAAAAGGAAAGCTTTTCGTACGTGAAAGGCTAGAGCTGCTTTTCGATGAAGGGGTTGAATTAGAGGACGCTTTCTTTGCTAATTGTGCCAGTGAGGGATTGCCCGCTGATGGTGTAGTTACAGGCATCGGGAAAATCAATGGACAGAGGGTCTGTGTCATGGCCAATGATTCGACTGTAAAAGCTGGTTCCTGGGGAGCAAGGACCGTCGAGAAAATCATTCGCATTCAGGAAACAGCTGAAAAGTTGCAGTTGCCGCTTCTTTATTTAGTCGATTCTGCCGGGGCACGAATTACGGATCAAGTAGAAATGTTTCCGGGACGCCGCGGAGCCGGACGCATCTTTTACAACCAAGTGAAGTTATCAGGAAAAGTCCCGCAAATTTGTCTATTGTTCGGTCCATCTGCCGCAGGCGGGGCATATATCCCAGCTTTTTGTGATATTGTCGTAATGGTTGATGGCAATGCATCCATGTATTTAGGTTCACCGAGAATGGCAGAAATGGTCATTGGCGAAAAGGTGAGCGAAGAGGAAATGGGCGGAGCGAAAATGCATTGTTCTGTGTCAGGATGCGGGGATGTGCTTGTCAAATCGGAAGAAGAATCCATCGCGTTTGCGCGCAGATACTTAAGCTATTTTCCAGGAAATTATCAAGAAAGGCCCAAAAGCGTTAAACCCGAGCTGCCTGCGGATTTCGAAAAAACATTGGAAGAACTGATTCCCAAAAATCAGAATGCACCCTTCAATATGTATGACCTGATCGATAGGGTTATAGACAGGCAATCGTTTTGTGAAATCAAGAAACTATTTGCACCCGAATTAATTACTGGTCTTGCAAGGCTAAATGGACAAACGATAGGGATCATAGCCAATCAGCCGCGTGTCAAGGGCGGCGTCCTGTTCCATGATTCAGCTGATAAGGCAGCCAAGTTCATCAATTTATGTGATGCTTTCCATATACCACTGTTGTTCCTGGTGGATATTCCAGGATTCATGATTGGGACGAAGGTCGAACAGGCAGGGATCATTCGCCATGGTGCGAAAATGATTTCGGCCATGAGTGAAGCCACGGTTCCCAAGATTTCTGTCATTGTCCGTAAGGCTTATGGTGCTGGACTATACGCGATGGCTGGTCCCGCTTTTGAACCGGACTGCGTACTTGCCTTACCGACGGCACTGATTGCGGTCATGGGGGCAGAAGCTGCGGTCAATGCAGTCTATGCCAATAAAATAAATGCGATGGAACCAGAAGAGCGCCTGGCATTCATTGAACAGAAGCGCAATGAGTATAATGAAGATATCGATATCTACCGCTTAGCCTCCGAAATGATTGTTGATGGCATCATCCAGCCAAATGCCCTGCGGGATGAATTGAGCACCCGGTTTGAAGCGTATAGCAGTAAGCAATTGACATTTACCGATCGTAAACATGGAGTCTATCCCGTTTAAAGAATTCAATAAACAAGCCCGGTCATCATGACCGGGCTATTTATCATGTATGAAAATAAATGATTTTTTTAAATAATTAGAAAATTTTTCTGATTTTGAGTTGCTAAATTACACAAGGAAGAGTACTATAATTAGTAATTAATGATTTACTAATTACTTAATCCCATACTTAGTGAAAGAAAGTGAGAGTTGCCATGGCTCAGCAGGTAAAAAAGAAATATATTACTCCAGATGGATACACAGCAGATATTGCGATCTTTACGATTACTACGAAGAAAACGGCAGAGAAAGCCCCGCCTGAAATGTTTTTGAAGCTATTATTAATCAAACGTGCCACAAAAGATAAAGAAGGAGGTCCCAATGTAGAAGGAGATAAATGGGCCTTACCCGGAGGCTTTGTCAATGCTGGCGAGACTGCCTATGAAGCAGCTAAACGAGAATTGAAAGAAGAAACGGGTGTAGCTGGATTCCATGTCAAGCATTTCGGGGTTTATGACCGGCCGGGACGCGATCCCAGGGGATGGATCATATCCAATGCTTTTTATGCAATTGTCCAGGAAGAGTTTCTTCATCAAAGAAAAGCGAATGACGATGCAGCCGAAGTTGAATTGTTCACGATTCAGGAAGCCTTGCAATTAGATCTTGCATTCGATCATTATACAATTATAAACGATGCGATGAATTTAATGAAAAAAGAAATGGTGCAAACGACGATAGCCCAAAAATTCCTGCCGGATGAATTTACACTTTCTGAACTGCAACGGGTTTTGCTGACAGCCAGAGATGATGCAAAAATCAGCGCAGACTCACTTTTTTATGCAAAAGCCCCGAAACTCCCGTTTTTGGAGAAAGTCTTGGATGAAAAGGGAATGCAGAAGAAAACGAAACGTAATTCGTATCGGCCTTCACAGCTTTACCGATTTAATGCAGAGGTTGTCATGGACTCTATTTACTATTGAGGGGGAATTGTGCTATGGAAAAAAAGGCATTGATCAATATAGATTATACGTATGACTTCGTGGCAGACGGGGGTTCATTGACCTGCGGGAAGCCAGGCCAGGATATCGAGAAGGCTCTTGTCAGTATTACCAAGGGTTTTATCGAACAAGGTGAATACACGGTCTTCGCGATTGATTTACATGAAGAAGGAGACCGCTTACATCCCGAATCGAATTTGTTTCCACCGCATAATATTAGCGGTACAATGGGTAGAGACCTATACGGGGCGTTAAAAGAGGAATATGAAACAAATAAAAATCAAAAGAATGTTCATTATATAGATAAAACACGTTATTCGGCCTTTGCAGGAACGGACCTTGATATCCGCCTGCGGGAACGTCACATTACCGATGTATATTTAGTCGGGGTTTGTACAGATATCTGTATTTTGCATACGGCAATCGACGCTTATAATCTAGGCTATAAAATCTTTGTATATGAAAATGCAGTGGCCTCGTTCAATGATGCCGGTCACCATTGGGCGCTTGGACATTTTAAAGGATCTCTTGGAGCAACCATTCTATAATATTCATTAACTCAACAGAATAGAAGGGAAGCGAATGCTTCTCTTTTGGGAGGAACTATCCATGGAAAAAAAGTACAACGACGACAGTTACGCATTACACACTGATCTTTACCAAATCAATATGGCCCAAACTTATTGGCAGGACAAAACACATAACCGAAAGGCAGTTTTCGAAATATTTTTCAGAAAGCTTCCATTTAACAGCGGATATGCGATTTTTGCTGGACTTGAAAAAATTGTCCATTACCTTCAAAACTTTTCCTTCTCGGAAAGTGATATCGACTATTTAAAAAATGATCTGCACTATGATGAAGAATTTTTGGATTATTTGCGAAACATCCGTTTCACGGGAGCGATCCGCTGTATGAAAGAGGGAGAGCTTGTCTTCGGCAATGAACCGATTTTACGGGTGGAGGCACCGCTCGGTGAAGCTCAACTCATTGAAACTGCGCTGCTTAACATTGTGAACTTTCACACACTCGTGGCAACAAAAGCTTCGCGCATCAAACAGGTCATCGGTGAAGAATCTGCCCTTGAATTCGGTTCAAGGCGGGCGCAAGAAATGGATGCTGCAATTTGGGGAGCGAGAGCTGCCTATATTGCTGGCTTTGATTCCACTAGTAATGTACGTGCTGGAAAACTGTTCGGCATTCCGGTTTCAGGAACGCATGCACATTCCATGATCCAAGCTTATAAAGATGAATATACGGCTTTTCATAAATACGCTGTTTCCCATAAAGACTGTGTATTCTTGGTTGATACTTATGATACATTGCGTTCTGGCATCCCGAATGCAATCCGTGTTGCCAAGGAACTGGGCGATAAAATTAATTTCATTGGCGTCCGTCTTGACAGCGGTGATTTAGCTTACTTATCAAAAGAAGCACGACGTATGCTTGATGCAGCAGGGTTCCATGATGCGAAGATTGTCGCTTCAAATGACTTGGATGAATATACGATCATCAACCTGAAACAACAAGGAGCAAGAATTGACATTTGGGGCATCGGAACCAAATTGATTACGGCTTATGACCAGCCAGCGCTCGGTGCCGTTTATAAAATGGTTTCAATAGAGGGTGAAGATGGGAATATGAGAGATACCATCAAAATTTCTTCTAACCCAGAAAAGGTTACGACACCTGGCTTAAAACGAGTATATCGTATCATCAATAAAGTGAACCATCATGCTGAAGGTGATTATTTGGCAATGGAATATGAGAAGCCGCAGGAACAGGAAAAATTAAAAATGTTTCATCCTGTCCATACCTTCCTAAGTAAATTCGTCACGGATTTCGATGCGGTTGATCTGCATGTGGATATTTTCAAGGATGGAAGTTTGATTTATGAATTGCCAACCATAGACGAGATTAAGGCATTCACGCAAAAAAATCTCCAAGTATTATGGCCGGAGTACCTGCGTGCACTTAATCCTGAAGAATACCCGGTAGATCTAAGCCAGGATTGTTGGGATAATAAAATGAGGAATATAGATGAAGTTAAAGCCAATGTAGAAAGAATGCTAACGAAATGACAATCCTATTTTATTAGAAAGCGGGGCTTTGCCAATGCGTCCATTACAAAAAGAAATCGTAAAAAAATTACTTGTCCAACCAACGATCGATCCTGAAGTCGAATTCAGGAAAAGTGTTGATCTATTAAAAGGGTATATGAAGAAAAATACGTTTCTGAAAAGCTTAGTACTTGGAATATCTGGAGGGCAAGATTCAACACTGGCGGGGTATATTGCCCAAACCGCTGTCAATGAATTGAATGAAGAAACGAATGGCAGCGACTATAAGTTTGTTGCTGTAAGCTTGCCATATGGAGTACAGGCTGATGAAGATGACAGGCAGCTTGCTTTAAAATTCATCAAGCCAAGCCAAACGGTTACAGTCAACATCAAGGAAGCGGTGGATGCATCAGTAAAAGCTGTGGAAGAAGCAGTTTCTGAAAAGCTAACGAATTTCTTAAGGGGAAATGTTAAAGCACGTGAGCGAATGAAGGTACAATATGATTTAGCCGGACTTTATAAAGGCGTCGTGCTTGGTACGGACCATGCAGCAGAAGCGATCACAGGTTTCTTTACGAAACATGGTGACGGCGCAGCGGATATCATTCCATTATACCGATTAAATAAAAGGCAAGGAAAAGAAATCCTGAAATTCATCGGTGCACCTGAGCGTCTTTATACGAAAATACCAACGGCCGATTTAGAAGATGACAAACCGTTACTTCCTGATGAAGCGGCTTTAGGCGTTAGCTACGATGAAATCGATGATTACCTTGAAGGCAAGGAAATCAGAACGGAAGCTGCTGAAATCATCGAAGGTTGGTATACTAAAACCGAACATAAACGCAATGAAGCCATTAACGTTTATGATACTTGGTGGAAATAAAAGAAGCTGATAAGTTTTCCCGCATCACATAAGATGCGGGTTTTTTTGCAAGAACATAACGAGCAACTTGGCCAACACATCAGTATTGAAATTTTACCGGCAAAGGGGAAAAATAAATGTCGACTCAACATATGGATTTATCCAGGATTATTGAAAAAACGAGCAAGGAAATGGAATTCTCGGGTGTAATCGGTGTGAAAGCAGGAGAAGATCTGATCCATAGCTCGGCACATGGCTATTCCAATCGAGCGGATGAAATCATGAATACGACCGAAACAAAGTTTGGAATTGCTTCTGGGTGTAAAATGTTTACGGCGATAGCCATTTGCCAGTTAATACAAAAAGGGAAACTTAGGTTCGATTCTAAGCTTAAAGACTGTCTTCCGATCGTGTTTCCTGATTTTAACCAAAATGTAACCATACATCACCTCTTAACACACACTTCGGGCATTCCTGATTACTTTGATGAAGAAGTGATGGAGGATTTTGAAGAGCTTTGGCAGAAAAATCCGATGTACCATATAAAAAGATTAAAAGATTTCCTGCCAATGTTTCAAGATGAGGTGATGATTTTCGAACCCGGGGAAAGATTTCATTACAATAATGCAGGCTATATTTTATTAGGATTGATTGTTGAGGAACTAACTGGACTTGAATTTTCCGAATATATAGACAAGAACAACTTTCTGCCTTGTGAAATGAAAAATTCCGGTTATTTTTCCATGGACCAGCTTCCTAAAAATACTGCATTAGGGTACATTGACGAAGAAAATGGAGCATGGAGAACAAATGTTTATTCCCTTCCGATCAAAGGCGGTGCGGATGGAGGTGCGTATATTACAACATCAGATATGTTCAGGTTTTGGGAGGGGTTATTTTCCAATCAATTACTGAATGAAGCATATACCAATCTTTTATTGAAGCCCCATATTGCTACGGAAGATGAAGGGGAATACTATGGATATGGCATATGGATAAGTAAAAAAAATGAAGCGATTTTCAAATATCATCTTATGGGGTATGACCCGGGTGTAAGTTTCAATTCTGCGGTATATCCGGCAAATCGATTGAAAACCGTCATTACTTCAAATGAAAGCACGGGTCCATACCATATTACTTGCGCGATTGAGAAAGAATTATAAAAACAAATAGAACCTTTCTGCTTGTGAAGGTTCCCTTTGTTTATAGTCCATGTGAATTCATTCATGGAGAACCTGTTTTAGATTGAAGAAAGGGACGAATTCGCTTTCAATTGCTCCATTGTTTACAGAACTTCTGGATTTTCAAGTAAAGATAATTCACCTGTATCTTTATTCAAGACGCGGCACATTTCTTGTCTTGGGAAGAACTTTTAAGGAGGCAGATTTCTTTAGGTATCAAGGCTTTTTCAAACAAAGAATTTGTATATTTAGATATCTTGAAGTAGAGTATATTTAATATAACATTATTTTAACCGGTATTTTCCGATGGAGGTTCTTTTTAATTTATGAAGGCAAGATATGAACTCGCGAACATGAACTTAACAGTAAGCAATGTGACTTTACGTAATGCGGCGGATAGTTATGTCCTCTTGAAAGCTGCAGATGATCAAAATAATGAAATCACGATCAAGCTTTCCCACGATCAAGCGGAATTTCTGGAAGCGGAATTAAGGGAAGTAAATCGCCGTCGCAGGGAAAATAGTCCTGATATATCCGGAAATGACCAGGAACGTATTAATGACGACGATTCTTTCAATCTGTTTAGCATTGATTTATTCAATGAAAGTGATCCGAAGTAATTGATAGTATATGCTTATTTACCCCGAATCAAATTTTCTTCTCTGTATCCTTACTTCCGGTTAAGATGATGCTACAGAGAGTTTATCATTCCCGCCAATACAAAATCCGAATTTCAAGTTATTAAAGGCCATTTGGAATGGAATGTTTTAAGCAAGGTGACCTATCGTTACCTTTATTTTGATTGCTTGAAAAAATTCTTCACCAAAAGGAATATGGATGATAGTACAGCAAAAATCATGAAAAATACGATGAACCCCCAAAGGCCTACCGCCGCATCTTGAAACTCCATATTCCCCCTGCTGGTAAGGGCTTGCTGTATTTCAATGGCAAATACTAAAACAACCATGACTGTAAAGGTATAAAGGAAAGAGAGTATCGTTATCCCAAAACGCATCCGGGAAATTAAATTAGATAAAAATAACACGAACAAAAATATGATGATACCTATGATTCCCATTATCCAAAAATGCAAATCTTTGTCCGTTGCATTTGAATTTAATGTGTCACTCACAAAGAATAGGATGAAATCGTGAAGATTATTGACGATTTCAGCTAATATCTGGATGATTTCTTTCATTTTTCACACCTCCAATCCTTAGATTATAGCAGGTTATAAATCTATATAGAAGAGGGGGGGCCAGACTAACCTTTGATGGAAGTATTATGAAAACATAGACATACTAAGGGAAGTATATTCCGGGTAACGTAAAAAAAGCATAAGTGAATGAATTGGGAAGTCAGGACATTTAACGTCAGTTTAACTAAGATTATAGTTAATAGATCAACCAAAATACATAAAAAAATAAAGTATAAGCGATTCATGGAAAGTAGGTGTGTCTATTTCCAATGTTTTAATGCCTTAAGCGATCTTAGCCATGGTTGTTTTGATCGGTTTCTTAAATATAATGCTAGTAAAAAATATCTTTACTTAATGCTTTCATGGTTGGAGGAAAAAAGAATGAATGATGTACATAATCATGTGTTAACGGTAATTGATTTTATGAAAACCGGTCACAAAACCTACTTTGTGAAAGTCATCGGTTTTGATGGTGAATCCGGACAGGATTTTGAAGGCGAAGTTAAGTTTGTCGGTGATTTGCCTTTTGGGGATTTGATACATCCTGAGCGGTCACATCTATCTTCCACTTGCAGGGAGTTTGTTCGGGATGATTTGTTGCACAGATACAATTTAGGGCAGTTTGAATGAAGCGGGGGCAATTTTTATAGAGATTCCAATGAGATGACATTTTGCTCACTTGTTTAAAATTGGTAAAATGCAGGGTATAAAGAATATGGTAAGTAGGAACTTTTTTATGCCAATCTTCTCTTTTAACTGACAAAATAGCATATTTCTCCCTATTTAACTCTCGGACTTTAATCCTTATAATGTTAAATAGGAAAATATGACATTTAGTGTAGGATTATACTGTTTCTGAGGTGAGTTTCATGGTTTATGCAGATATTTTGAGTAATATACACTCTGCTATCTCCAGTAAAAAAGCTGATTTGAATGTGAAAATTGAACGTTTAGAAAATGCGAAAAACGATATTATAAAAGAGCAGAGCATGTGTCTGAACGAGATTAGGAAAATAAAAGACCCTGAGCTAGGTGGCAGCTGGACAGGGAATCGCTCGGATCAATTTCAGGAAGCCCGTCATGATGCCTATAATGTGATGTTTAGTATCATTCATGACGATTATGACGATTACCAATGGAAAATCGAGGCAATGATTACAAAGCTGAATGCCGAAAATACTCTTCTGAGCATAGCAGGGAATATAGCCCAAGAAGCCGACTCCCTTTTGAGCAAAGGCGAAGAGGCATTTGAGCAGCTGGAAAGTAAAATATCAGATTTAAAAAGGCGGTTGTTTTAATGACGACAATCAAACTGAATCATCCTGCCGTAACGAAGCAAGTCGATCAGGTGAAGACGGCACTTGGTACAGTCACGCTTGGAAATTTGCCGGCAGGCGAGCTTGGCAGCAATAAATTGGAATTCACCTCGAAATGGATCGACCGGGAAACGAACCTGGAAAAGGTCTTCGAGCAATATATTAAAATTGTCCAGAAAAATGTGGAAGATACCCGTGCCAACATTGACTTATTAAAAGAACAGGATGAAGCAATCGCCCATACGTCTTCACATGGGTATCAGCCGCGATGAAAATATATGAAGCTAAGACATTAACGGCCGCAACCAAGTCGCGCGCCAAGCAATATGAAGAACTAAAGAAGGAAGTCGCAGCCCTGAAAAAGGAATTTCAGGGCATCGTCGGCTTGGACAACGAGTTTCAAGGAGCCGGAGCCACTGCCATCAAAAGCTTCTATGAAGCGCAAATCGAGGTGGCGGACGCCTGGATGGAACTATTCACGACCCAGATCAGTTTTTTGGAAGGCATTCCGGCCAGTCTGGATGAGGCGGACCTATCCGGAAATACGGTGGTCGAGGTTCCCTTTTTAGATGGGGAAGTCTCGAATGGAATCAACCAAGCGAAGTCGCTTGTCGATGAACAAGCGAACGATCTTCAAAGGATCCTAAACAGCATTGACGATATCCTGCCTCTTGATATGTTCGACCAAAAGGACTTTAATGAAAAAATCACGCTGGCCGGACAAAGGCTGGATGACACCGTGACAAAGGTCGAGAATGTCGACCGGCAATTGGTGGAGGAATATGATGTGTCCGTCGGGCAGGAAAACGTGGCCGTTGGCCTCTTCCGCGCCTTGCTTGATGCCACCAAACAGGACGGCACCGTTTCGCCGATGACGTTCAACCAATCGGCATTCAAGAACAGTGACGTCTATCAAGTGAAGGATGAAGTCGCCGGTCAGATGAAAGACTATCAAACCTTCAAAAGACAACAAGCCGAAGCCCGGGTAATCGAACAAGAAATGGAAGAACTCGAAAACCGCCCATGGTACGAAAAAGCCTGGGATACGACAAAAACCTTTACAGGGGAATTCACGGGATATTATGATTCTATCAGGGCCTCAATCGGAGTCGATCCAGTAACGGGCCGCAAGCTGTCCGATGCCGAACGAATCGCCGCCGGCGCCATGGCAGCAGCTGGATTCATACCCGTCGTTGGCTGGGCCGGCCGGGCCATCAAAGGCGGCAGCGCCCTATACAAAACCGCCAAAGGACTCAACGCAGCGAACCATGCCCTCGATGCCTATAAAACGACAAAAGGCTTTAGCCTCCTTCAGAAAACCGAATACGGGATATACGGACTCCTCGCAGCCAACGGCCTAGGCGAAGCCGTCACCGGCAAAGACATGTTCGGCAACCAGCTAACCGAGGAACAGCGCCAGAACGGGCTGTTGATGGCACTCGGAATCGGCGGTGTGGCAGGTGCGGCCAAGGTCGTTGATAAAGTAGCAAGTGGTACAAAATTCATCCCTTACAGCAAGGAATTTGCGCAAAGGCAGGTTCAGAAGGCTCAAGCTACAATAACAGACATAGCGAGATCAGGAAAAACCACGTTAAAAAATATAGGTAATGAAATAGGTAAGAAAGAAATCCCTAAACGGATAAGTATGGAACAAGTATCCCTCGCAGGGGGACCAAGCCTTCGCCAAGTTGTGATAGAAAAGCAGACAATTAAGGAAGCCTATCAGAAATTTACGGTGAAGGATAGTAAAGTCGAGGGTGTTTCAGGGAAGAGTATTTCTAAGGGTACGAGTAATAAAACCAGTCAGGTTCCAGATGGTATCATTAGGGATGGAAGTCATATGCATAAAGATAGAACGTTAAAACAAAATGTTAAGTATCAAGCAGGAGAATATGAGTATTTATATGAGACAGACAACATGGGGAGACTTATAGAGTTTGATGCAGATGACTTAAAATTAACAGAAAGAGCAAGTAGATTACCACATAAATCTAATACACCAGGAAAAGAAGCCGGAGATCATGCTGGACACTTAGCTGCTGATAGATTTGGAGGTTCTCCTGATTTAGATAATCTTGTATCTCAATCGAGTAGTGTAAATTTGAGTAAATACAAGAAGTTAGAAAATCAATGGGCTACGGCTATAAAAGAAGGGAAACTTGTTTCCGTCAATGTTAAAGTTAATTATGATGGGGATAAAATGAGACCGAGTGGTTTCGATATAGAATATGAAATAGATGGACGTGTGAGATTCATTAGTATAGAGAATTAGGAGGTATAGCTATGGAAAAGGTATTTGAAGATTACTTTTCAGAGTACCAATCAGATATGGTGGCCATTTGTTTAGAGTATGTCGATAATAAAGCAGATGATATATATATATATTGTTCTTATGAACCAAAAATGTATGTTTTTGATGTTTTCTACAAAATCAACGGAAAGATTGTTCATAAACATCAATTAAATGAAGCAATAAAAAACTTTGAGGGTCAACATAATGTAGTGTATGATGTTTCAAGAGAAAGACAGAAGGCTACTTTAAGAATCGGGAATGAAAATTTGAAACTTATCCATAAAAAGTGTGAAGAATTTAATAAAGAAATGCCTACTGAAATAAAATTACATTATAATGTGAAACAAAACAGTTTAAAAGGTCAATACAAATATGATTTAGTATATTCTAATGATGACGAACTACTGCCTGATGATATCTTTGATATATGGTTCGAAGAAGTGAAACAAAGGAATTTGTAAATAAGACCTTGATTGGCTTTTGCCTTTCAAGGCTTTTTTGCTTTAATTGTTTTAAGGTTAAAGTAATCACATATATGGATTAAAAATCGGGATGGGAGTGTACGCAAGTGGTCGTTTAACGTGACATAAAAGTAAAGCAACCAAATCAAATAACGGAGTCGATCCACTAACCGGCCGCAAGCTGTCCGATGCCGAAAGAATCGCAGCAGGCGCCATGGCCGCCGCTGGATTCATCCCCGCCGTCGGCTGGGCCGGCCGGGCCATCAAAGGCGGCAGCGCCATCTACAAAACCGCCAAAGGACTCAACGCAGCGAACCACGCGCTCGATGCCTATAAAACGACAAAAGGCTTTAGCCTCTTCCAGAAAACCGAATACGGAATATACGGACTCCTCGCCACCAACGGCCTCGGCGAAGCCGTCACAGGCAAAGACATGTTCGGCAACCAAACTAACCGAGGAACAGCGCCAGAACGGCCTGTTGATGGCACTTGGAATCGGCGGTGTGGCTGGTGTGGCTAAGATCGCTGAAAAAGTAGCGAGTGGTACAAAGTTCGTCCCTTACAGCAGGGAATTTGCGCAAAAGCAGGGTTCAGAAGGTTCAAGCTACAATAACAGACATAGCGAGATCAGGAAAAACCACGTTAAAAAATATAGGTGAAGCAGTCGGTAAAAAAGAAATCCCTAAACGGATAAGTATGGAACAAGTATCCCTCGCAGGAGGACCAACCCTTCGCCAAGTTATGATGGAAAAGCAGATAATTAAGGAAGCATATCAGAAATTCACGGTGAAGTATAGCAAAGTAGAGGATGTTTCAGGGGAGAATATTTCTAAGGGTACGGGTGAAACAAAGAACCTTAGTAGTACTGGAAATAAGATAGAGGTTGGCAAAGTTGATTTGGATGAATTAAGGAAAAAGTGGAATGTTCCTGAGACTATTACAATAGCTGTGGGTAGAACAGATATCAAAGGACTTGAAGATTTAACTTTTAAAGGAGGATCTCCAGAAGTAAGAAAAGAAGGAGGGTTGCCTTAATTAGACGAAATCTTACCTAATAGGGATATTAGGGCCCCGTATGATCACTTAAAAAACCCTAAATTAGCACAGTTCACAAGGCATGCTGAAGAAGGAGTTTTAAACGAATTTGATTCTGTCGTCAAAAAAGCAGGAATCGAACAAAGCGATATTACAGGAACTTTAAGAATTCACCAATCTAATCCGAGAGGTGTTTGTAATAAGTGCAGTAAAGGATTGCTGAAACCTTATCCAATTGAAAAAAGTGGCGTATTTTATCAAGTTCGCAAGAAATATCCAAACCTAGCAATTGTCGTAACATCGGAGATTGATGACAGTGTTAAAACCAATGGTTTGCTCTCATTCGTTTAAAAGATGGGAAAATAGAATAAATATAAGGAGGAACTCATGGAAAATAAATTATTTGATAATTTACAAAGTGAAGTAAAAGTGGGCTTTGTTTTTTGGGAATATACTCGTTTAGGCCTTTTACCCGAATCTGAATATGATAAGAGGATTTTAGAAGAATACCTCAAGAAAGAATAATGAAGGATAAGTAAAGCTTGTTCTTTTTATGACCTTAACGCAAAAGTTAAGGTCTTTTCATTGTTGAAATAGAATATGTATATCTATCGGTTCCTCAGATAATAGGCCGTGAGGACTTAAAATCATACTTCAGGCAAGGTGGCGTAGGAAAAAATTAGCAAGTGGTACAAAATTCGTCCCTTACAGCAAGGAATTTGCGCAAAAGCAGGTTCATAAGGTTCAAGCCTTCGGCAGGGAAATCGGCAAGGTGGAAGTACCTCTCCGGATTAGGGTCGAAGAATTAGCTACGGCGTATGGAAACAACTATAAACATGTCATATTTGATAAAACGACGATTAAGGATATCGTGCAGAAGTTTGCGGAGAAGAGTGATGGTGGTAAGTGTTCAAATGGAACTGGAAGTAAACCGGGTATTAACATTGGGAAAGAGGATTTGGAAACTCTTGGAATAAAACTAGGCGTTCCTGAAACTCAAACAATTGCTATTGGAAAAACAGATGTAAAAGGTTTAGAAGGTAAAATATTTGAGGGTGGCTCACCTAAAGTTAGAAAAGAAGCAGGTTTACCTGATTAAGATACAGTAATGCCCAATAGGCCAATTAAGTCACCTTCTTCCCATCCTTTATCTATTAGACATGCTGAGGAAGGTGTAATTAATGAATTCATTTTGGAGGTTGAAAGAGTAGGATTGAAGGCAGAAGAGGTTACCGGTACATTAAATTTACATCAATCTAATCCAAAAGGTGCCTGTACAACTTGTATACAAGGAATTGTTAATTCAAATGTTAAACCAGGAATATTCATGCAACTAAGTAAAAGGTACCCTGAGTTAACGATAAAGTTATCTTCTGAGACAGTAGAGGGGGTTAAACCTGCTGGGAAATTATCCTTTATTTTGAAAAATGGAGTTTTGATTGAATAAGGAGGAAAAGTTTGTGATAGAAAAAATTAATGAATTGAACGCTGATTTACAGGTAGCATTTCTTTTAACTTTGTCTGAAAAAGTTATTGGCATGATTTCGAACTCTTCTGGGTATAAAGATGTAGTAGAAGCAATTGACTTATGCTGGAGATGGGTTGAAAACAAAAACATTTCTGGAGATACTATCTATCAATTTTTAGATAATGCTGATGAAACAGGTCTATTCATTCTAATGCAATTTGAGGAGAACGAATTAAAGATCGAGGCTTGGAACTGCATTATTGATGCAATTGCTTTTGCTAATTGGAAAGCTTACATTGAGCAAGGGGAAAAATATTTACCTGCTCCAATAGAATCAGTGGATGAAGATCTATTCCATCATTTCATAAATAATTTCTTAGAAATTAACCATGGAACGGATGAAATGATCTATCGTTTAATTGATAGTTTACAAGATAATTATTCAAATAATAAAATTGATGCAAATATAAGAAAACAAATTTTATCTAGCATTGAATAAGTAATTATACAAAGGGCTGTTCAGCTTTTTCCCTTTAAGTTCTTGTTTTACACGCGCTATAAGAAACGAAGATGCTATTCCGTTATTTGCTACATCTATGGGCGATATAATTGTTTGGGAAAAAGGAAGATATTTAAACTTGCTAAATTTTAGAAAAGGGAATGTAAATGTTATTTCAGCTGGTTTTGACTTTTTTCTAGATGATTTAAATGATAATAGCTTTATTGTTGAAGAATTAGAATGGAATCCTTATCCTGAAGCAGTTGATAAATATGGAGAACCAGATTTTGATGAATGTTTTGGTTTTGGTTATACCCCTCTCCTTGGATTAGGTGGACCAGAAAAAGTGGAAAACCTGAAAAAGGTGAAACTTATTGAACATATTTATCTGATTACTCAATTCATGGGACCAATTAAATAGAGAGAACCAATCAAGTTGTAAAGATTATGATTATAATTATGAAGATCTATCAGATTCAGATAATCACGAAAGAAGGGTTATTTGGGAATATACTTGCTTAGGTCTTTTACCTGAATCTGAATATGATAAGAATATTTTAGAAGAATACCTTAAGAATGAATATTGGAGGACAAGAGGAGCTTGTTCTTATGTATGACCTTAACGCAAAAGTTAAGGTCTTTTGTCTTTTCATTGTTGAAAAAGAAAAGAAAGCAGGAATTCTTATTTAAAGAATTCCTGCTTTGCATACTATTTCTTAAGAAATGATTTTTCGAAAAATTCCAGAAGATGCTCTAGAGTGATTGGGTCACTGTATGTAGATGCTTTACTATTTATTTCAAATATACGATCGTTCTTAACTGAAGGTATATTTTTCCATGTGTCGGTCTCCACAAATGAATTAACGACATCTGGGTTATTACTAAAGATTATATAATCTCCAGTATATTCAGGAAGCACTTCCGATGAGAGGACATAAATGCCGGATTTAAGTGCTTTTTCTTTTACTTTTTCAGGCATTTTCAAATCCATTGCTTGATACAATATTTCTGTTCCACGTGCATAATTATTTCCGAATACATAAAACTCTTTAGCATCATTTTCAATTACAGAAACGGTTGCATCTTCACCAATTTTTGCACGTATCGCTTTTCCTGCGGATGCTGCACGTGTTTTGAAATCATTAACCCATTCTTTTGCTTCCTTTTCTTTGTTTAAGAGTTTACCGATTTCTATTTGCTGTGATAAATAATCTAATTTCCCCCAAGTGAATACTACAGTTGGAGCAATTTCATTTAGCTTTCCAATATTTTTCATCTCGGATCCTGCTATGATAAGGTCCGGTTCCAGTTCAATGATTTTCTCCAGGTTATCTTCTGATACGACTTCCACTCCCTTTAGTCTTTCTTTAAAAAGGGGATTCATATTAGTCCATTGATCTATCCCGACGACATTACCTTCTAAAGCGAGTACATTAGGTCCATTAGAGAGAGCAATTATTCTTTTTGGGTTTTTAGGAATCTCAACAGGACCTGTTTCTGATTGATACGTTATTGTTTCTTTTTTAGTCTTGGATGCATTATTTTCGTTCGCTGTCTCTTTGTTCCCGCAAGCACTAGGAATAAGTACAAACAAGAGCAGGGAGGGTATGAATAGCTTTTTCATTCTGGTTTTCTCCTTGTCAATAACTTTCGGAAGATTGCTAAACTCCGTGAACCAAACTATCACCCTACTTGTAGAAACATGTTTGAGGCTGGTTGGAGAAAAGCTATGACACTTTTAAGGAATATGGGCACTGGTATACTAATGAAGGAAAAAAACTATCTGTGCAATGGGGCTAAAAGAAGTAATAAGAGGGTAAGGAAACAAGGGGTCAACACATTAAATTGTAATGCATGCGAAATCCAATACTATTCGATTTATCGAGGGGAACATGGATTTAAAAAAAGCCTGACTTAGTATTAAAAGGTAATGTATAGAGTAGATATTAAAAAGTTCTAACTCTAAAGTAGTCTTATTTATGCTAGCACCAGTGTAAAATAATCAAATATTAACTTTGGAGGGTATTTATAATGCCATTAATTAGATTTGATTTAATAGAAGGGCGAGACAAGGATTCTTTGAAAAATCTATTAGATGCTGCTCACCGGGCAGTTGTTAAAGCTTTCGATGTACCTGAAAAAGATCGATATCAAATTGTTCATCAGCATCCAGCTCATGAATTAATAATAGAAGATACCGGGTTAGGTTTTGAGAGAAGTAAGAACTTAGTAGTAATAAGTGTAACCAGTAAGCAAAGAAGGGAAGATCAGAAGCAAAATTTTTATAAGGTTTTGGTTCAAGAGTTAGGAGAAAATTGCGGAATAGAACCAAATGATATTATGGTTTCAATTGTTACCAATGGTGATGCCGATTGGAGTTTTGGACTAGGAGAAGCCCAATTTTTAAATGGTAAATTATAAACAAAATTATCTTAAATCCTTTGCCTTGGACGAAGAGCATTCAAATAACTAATGAAGAAATATTCAATTAACAAATGATTTTTTTATCTTTCATATCATCGTCTACCCAGACATTGAGTGACATTTTAACAACTTCGCCATGATAAAAGGAACCATAGTTAGCTGTCTTTCTTATGGATATGCCTGCTTAATCATTGGAGGTTGAAAATATAGAACAAAACGAATGAAAATTAATCGAAAGCTGAGGATTGGCGAAGGGTGCTGGAGGCTGGATGATTTTTGGAACTGAAGCTGTCACTTTAGGAGATATTTTGCATCTGTTTTAAGTGATATTTTGCACTATAAGTAAAATTAATAAGAACAATTTTGGAGCTTTAAAATAAAGATCGATTAAAAATGTGTTTTAAGCTATATTCAATAGTCAATGTAAAAACCCCATTTTGAAAAAGGATTGATTCAAAATGGAGTTATTCTATTTAGCTAAGTATGAGATTTTTATAAGTTTGATTACATGTCCTTATACCACTAAAACAAACGTTTGTTTAAATTTATTCACATCAATCCTCTTTAAATGGAAGGATAATTTAATCAAAATGCCAGTCAGTGGTCGGTGTATTCTATATTAAATTATAGTCTAACCTTAACCTCAGTGCCGTCCTTAGCTTTGACATCTACTAGCACGACCCCTTTATAATTTTTCAGTTCCTTGACGATAGGCTTTAGCGTTTTTTTGTCTATTAGTGGAAAGGTAAAGTCCAGTTTTTTTCTTTCGAAGTGCTCTTTTGTCCATTTGTTTGCATTTTGCTGAAAAAATTTTGAAGACAAAATTGAAATAACAATGTTTAAAAAAGCATATGGAATTGGGATGGAAAACCGAACGTCTTTTGCTTTCACTTTTACATGCATCATAAGCAAATCACTAATCAATGATGACCGAAACGGTATCCCCGTTTGCCGATTTAATATCAACTATTTGGCCATCTAATTCGTTTTCGATTGCTTCAATAATAAGGTTTATGTTTATATCTTTAACGTATTTTTCCGATTGAGGAATACTCGCTGCGATGCTGTGTCCAGCCATTAATACTACCTTGACAAGTTTTATAGGCAAATTGACCGTGACGTTATCATTTTCGGCTGATACAACACGAATTTTTAATGTTTTATCTAAATATTTAGTCGGTTTTTCAAAAATCTTATTACCTGTTTCTTCTTTCTCTTTTAATATTTGAATCAGTTCCGTTCCCTTATCTGCATCAATCTTCCCTTCTTGAACCATTGTTAACACTCTTGTAATTTCCTCTTTCATGATAAATTCCTCCTTATTCCTCTTTTAAGAGCTTAATAGCTTCTTCTGGTGTGATTTCGCCATTTTCCAACATGGTGACGACTTTTTTCTCGTCTACTTCATTTTTCTTCTTCTGCACATATCCAAGGGATGAAATGATGTCTGTTAGCTTACCTCGAACCGTTGGATACGAAATCCTCATTTCCTTTTCAACTTCTTTGATATTCCCTCTGCATGTTAAAAATACTTCCACAAAATGAAGCTGATCCTTTGATAAGGATGCGAGCTTAGATAATTCAAACTCATTTTCAATCGTGGTGTGACAATGAGAGCACTGCAACTTTGTAATTTTCAATGTTTCACTGCAAACAGGACAATTTGTGATTACTTTATAGGCCATAATAAAATTCCTTTCTTTTATTTGATTCGATTATATAACAAGGAATTAAAAATATAAATAATAAAGTTTAAATTTTTTATCCAAAAAATTAATGATTTTAATTTATTGTTTAATATTATTGATTATCTGTTTTCGTTATTCATTCAAGTATTATATTTACCATCGTGGTTGAAATTGTAGATATTCCTCTTGGTAAAAATCCCCAGTTACATAATGAGCACGATTACTTAGACTTTGAGATGCTGATTATTAATCCCTGGATATTTGATATTAATATTCCACATTGATTTAATGAATTAAAACTTGAAAATTACTTCGTCTATATTTTAGTTATTCCAGAATAGGGTGCTATTGTTAAATAAAACTTAGATTTTTAAACGACTTTATTGTTATATTTTTAACTACAGTGAAGTATCTTATATCGAAAATTAAACGAATATATTTTACCCCCGTCCTAAATTTAGAATGGGGTCTTCTTAGCCTGTTTTTCCTGTATAATAATACTATATTTTACATTCAGGAGGAATTATTTATGGACCACGCCAGCAGCTTAATAGGGCTTTTTGCAATCATACCGATTTTGATTTATCTGGGACTTATTGTTTTAAGTGTTTATTTCATAATTAAAATAATAAAATTCATCAATGCAAAGACAAGATTAGATCAAGAAAGAAATGAAAAGCTGGATGAATTGATAAAAATTATTGGCAAAGATAAAGATAAAGATAAAGATAAAGAAAATCAAAATAAGCCATTATAAAATAAAAGCACAGTCCCATTAAGGGCTGTGTTTTTGTTATTTCACAAGAATTGTATGGATGATGAACCCATACTAGGTCCACATAAAAGGGCGTTTTTTTATAACGTCAAGGTAGGTGTACAAGCACTTCCTAATAAGTACCATAACATATTAGGAGGTGATAAAATTGACAGTTAAATTAGAAACTTTATTGGATCGTTCGGAAAAGAATATGGGCAGCAGAATTCATCCAGTCGTAAAAGAATCAGCATTGGAAATGGTTAAACGGGCATACGAAGAAGGCATTTTTGTCCAAATCAGCGTAGGTTATCGGTCTATGGAAGAGCAAGCAAAGCTATATGGTCAAGGTCGCCTAGGTTATATCTACAATGGAAAAAACTATAGTGATTTATCGAAACCAAGAGTGACCAACGCGATGCCAGGTCAATCTTACCATAACTATGGACTAGCCATTGATTACTTCATAGTCAGTGATGATGGAAAGAATGCCATATGGACTGTTGATGCAAAATGGAAACGAGTAGCGGCTATTGGTAAATCCTTGGGCTTTGCATGGGGCGGGGATTGGTCAAGCTTTAAAGATTATCCGCACTTGGATATGACGGGCGGACTAACTTATTCTCAGTTAAAAGCGGGAACAAAGCCTAGACTGATATCAAAAGTGAATGGAACCACTCCACCAGCAACACAAGTTGAATCGGAAGTCATTGTAAAAGATACGCCTGCAAAGGACAGCGGTAATCAGACTATCAAGTCCATCCAAAAGACATTAAATAGCCGGTATAATGCAAAAATAGATGTTGATGGTTATTATGGTCCTAATACTAAAAAAGCTTTGATAAAGGGTTTTCAAACCGAATTGAATAAACAATATGGGGCAAAGATTAATGTTGATGGGATATGGGGACCCCAAACTAAAGCGGCATCACCTAATGTTAGGGAAGGGGCAAAAGGGAATATCACCTATATCCTTCAAGCTGCACTTTATTTGGAAGGGCAAAATCCACATGGCATAGATGGTATTTTTGGAAGCGGAACGGAAATAGCGGTTAAGGCATTTCAAAGGGCCAAGGGAGTACCTGCAGACGGTATTGCAGGTGAAAATACCTTTGCAAAATTATTTGGATAATATATGAAATTGAATAAAACTATAATGCTTAAATACAATTGGCTTAGAAAAAAAGCCCTAAAAATGAGGGCTTTTTTTATATGAATAAAAAATGATTTTTATAATAGCAGTTTTTTTAAATGTAAATATCCCAATCGTTCAAGAAACGTAGTATAAGAAATGTAAGAATACATACTGGGACAAGAAATGTAACTGCATTTACGATATGGAAGTACTTTAATGCGGAATGATTTATACCCTTCACTTTAATCACTAAATAGAAGAATGATAAGGTTGCGATAATTGGGCATAACAAGCCAAGATCTGTTAAAATCCTTGAAATTGGGTAGTTCATCATACTAAGTCCAATGATGAATGAAGCAAGGCAGATAACATTGATAACCGACAAAATGGTTGGTATTAATAACAAATTCTTTTTTACTGTCTCCATTTATTTACCTCCAAAGTGATAATCCCACTCGATATCTTATAATATCCACTTATTGGTAGCGATGCAAGGTTAAGGCTTTATTAAAAGTAAAGGTTGATTTACAAAGGAAAAATATTTAAAAGTCGTCCTTACACAATTATGAATTGTAATATTTATCGAGCATTTATACTCATTTTTGTTCACTTAAAATTGACTGAAATATAATAGTCTTTTTAATTTCCCATCACATTTAGACAATAAAGTTAAAGGAGGACATAACTTTATTGGAGGAAAAAGATGAAAAAAATATGGAAAAAGCCAATTTTGCCTATCGCCTCTATTAGTCTAGCGTCATTGATGATTGTAAATGCGATTCCAGAAACTCCAGTTCAAGCAGAATTGAATGTTCACTCACAAGTGCAAATGAAAAATCATGTGCTTCCGCTGGGAACGTCTAATTTGCATGAGCGAAGAACTTCTATGAATCCAGCACCAGGAGTGACCTATACAAAAATCAATCGTGGTGAAACATCTTCTAAAGACTATTTCACAGTGGATGTGGCATTTCTAGAAACACAGAAGCAGGCAAAGATATTGTTGGGAAATTTAAAGAGAGACGGTTTCAAAAATGCTCGCATAATAAGGGAACCGGATCGGGCCTTGGATGACCGGGAAAAAGGTCCACTTGGATACATTGTTCGCATCGGCCAATATCAGCAGGAAGCGGATGCAGCCGAAATGAGAAACAAGTTATCGGAAAAGGGATATTCGGGGCTAAGGACTGTGTTTACGGGTGAAGACGGAGAGAAAACAACAGGACCATGGGTAGTGAACGTAATTGAAGTGGATCGGGATCGATTTCAAGGGCATGTGGTGCCTAAATTAGCAAATGATGCAGTGATAGGAAAAGAAACATTGACCCAAATGGCTGACAGAAATGATGCCATTGCAGGAGTTAATGCTGGATACTTTATTGTTGGAGCCAAGGATGGTACACCAGGCGATCCTGCCGGTATATTCGCCAGCAAAGGTCAACTTGTCAGTGAAGCGATAAATGGCCGTTCAGCTCTGATTTTATCTTCTGTTGAAGAGAAGGCAAACATTGCATCTGTTTCCACGTCAATTCAGGCTACTTCATCTGATGGTGCGGTTAGGGAAGTGGATGGATTAAATCGTAAGCCGGGATTCATCCGCAATTGTGGCGGTGTTGGAGGAGATACGACAACAGAACGGCCGAAACATGATTATACTTGTACGGATGAAAGTGAGCTTATCCAATATACATCCGTATTTGGAGAAAAGACAGAATCGGGCGATGGTGTGGAAGTGGTAGTAAATCATGCTGGGGAAGTGATGGAAATTCGTAACCATCGTGGGGGAATAATTCCAAGCAGCGATTCTGTTCTTGCGGGAACGGGGGAAGCGGCAGAATGGCTTCGTGATCATGCCCAACAAGGGATGAAGATTAAGGTGAAGAGTGAAGTCATCGGGGATGGAAAGCTATTAAAATTAGACCAAACCACTAGCATGATTAACGGAGGTCCTCGATTATTGGAAAACGGAGAAATTTCCATTAATGCCGTAGAGGAAGGCTTTCACTGGGAAGAAGATCCTGGGTTTTATTATCGTTTTGGGGAACGTCGTAATCCTAGAACGCTTGCAGGAATAAAAGAGAATGGCAATCTATTATTTGTCACCATCGATGGACGCGCACCCGGATGGAGTGTGGGGGCAAATTTTGAAGAAAGTGCAAAAGTCATGAAGTCATTAGGAGCCGTATATGCCATCAATCTTGACGGAGGCGGATCGACGACCATGACAGTTGGGAATGACCGAGTCACAAGACCGTCTGATGCAACAGGTGAACGCCCGATTGCCGATGGAATATTGATAGTTAAATAATAGATGAACATGTAAAGGAGATAAAGAATAACTTCTTCCATATATTTAGAAGATACCTTTAAGTAGTGATAATAGTTTTAGTTCAAACCGGCCGTCACGAATAAACTAAAAAACCTCTTCAGATTTTTTTCTGAAGAGATTTTTTAATAATAATGGGATCATCCGACCAAGATCACAAAGAATTAAGCTATTTATTGTTTGAACTTGTGGCATAATAAAAGGTTAATCATGGGGATTGTTTTCAATTGACGAAATCTTTTACTCCACTTTAGCCCTTTTACTTTATCAAGATAGCCCCAGTTAACTGTAGACTAGTTACAAAACTCCCTTATAATCTGGTTTTTTATTTCTTCTACCGGAAACCCTTGTTGATAGGTGGAAATCATCAACATAATACCCTGTAGCACAGATGAAAAATATAATGATCGTTTCCTTGGTTCCTTTTCTCCTATAGTTTCAAATATTTTACATTGAAACTCAAATTGTCTAGCATTTGCTTCAGTTATGAGATGACTGTATTTTATCAACTCTTCATCAGCCTCTGGCTGTGTTTGCAGGTGGAGATAGAAGCGATGGACTTCCGGTTTTTTGTGGATATTTTCAATGGCACCATTGACTATATGTTCAAGCTGTTCACGAGGTGTATTTAAGGTGAACGCTTCTTCCATGACTTCAACCACTTCCCTGATTCTGGCCTCGACCATTTCAGAAAGCAGTTCTTCTTTTCCTTTGTAATAGTTATAGAGTAACCCTTTAGAAATACCCGCCTTCTTGGCTATATCGCTTATAGAAGTAGCGTAATATCCTTGTTTCATAAATAACTCAATGGCTGCAGCACGAATTTTTTCTTTGGATGCTTGGCGAATACGGTCATTCTCTTCGGGTGTACGGGGCATTTTAACTTCAATCCTCCATAAAGGCAGTGAATTCTTTATATAAAACTTCAGAATGGGTGAGGGGCAGCATATGATCGGCATCCACTAATTCGATGAAACGGATGTTTGGAACCTTACGGAAACAATCGGCAACTCGAAAATTGTCAGCCAAGTCCTTTTTGCCGATAAAAAATAAAGTTTCGGGGTTTAATTCTTCTAATCGTTCCATTGCTGGCGGCTGAGGCCATTTCATGCAGAAATCCGCGGGCCACTTAAGCATGCGCCCGAAATGATGCCTTAGCATTTGAACAGTGAGATCTTTGTGAGGACTATCGATAACAACTTGATAAGTTGGTGAATGAAGGGCAAGCTCCAACATCTTATCTATATTGGGGGCACTTTCCAAAATCTTGTCATGATATTGTTCAAACTCCTTTGAATAGGGAAAACCAGTTAAAGAAGGAGCAATTAATACAAGTTTCGAAACTCTTTCAGGGTAAATAAGAGCGAAATCAGTTGTAATCTGTCCGCCCATGGAATGGCCTATAAGCGTTGCCTGATTAAGTTCCAGGTAATCCATTAATGCCAATACATCGTCAACATAGTTTGCATGTTTTATAGGGGATGGCGATTTACCAGCACCACGGCCATCAAAAGCAATAACTTTGTAATCCTTAGATAAAAGAGAAGCCAAAAATGTCCATTGCCTCAAATCAGCACCACCACCATGAATAAGAACAACAGGATGACCACTGCCAGTAATCTCAAAATGTAAATCCAATGCAACCCCTCCATTTTTTTACTGAATTTTCAGTATTATTTTATTATTGAATGAACGTTTAGTCAATAGAAAATGCAGTTTATTTTGAATGATTTTAGATTTTATATCTATTCCGTATAATGGGCAAAACAATAGCAAATCCGAAGGCCTCAGATTTAAATCTCCTCAGGTTTTCTTAGGCGATCTTTGTGTTGAGTAAAAAATGATGTATAATGAACACGTTTTCAACACTTTGAAAAAGAGGGTACGAATAGTATGGAAATCATTTCAAATATATTACAGAAACCAGAAACGGATAATCAAATACTCTTTATAGGAAATACCGAAGATGAGATTTTGTTTGTGAATAGTAAAATCAAATTGCCTGGTGAAGAAAATCGGTTAATTATTGAACGTGGAGCGGAATTAAAAGATGCGACGCTAAGTTTTAATGGCAACAACTCGCGTATAATCATTGGGAAATCCAAACGCAATGCAACGATGAGAGTCAATGGTTGTTCCTTTTCTGCAAAGGAGAATTAGCAATGGGAACAATGGAAGAAGGAACAACTGAATAACTATTTGTTTAGTTATAAAGGAAAAGACAGAAGCAAAGATTAGCTCACTGTCTTTTTTGATTAATTATAAGTTACTTAATTAAAGGTGACACACAGGGCAATACAGTACGCTCACGATGTTTTAAATGGTAAGAGATAACAGGGAGAACAGCAAAATTAGCATGTCAAAGGTTCTTGAATGACTTAGAAAGGTCACAATTAAAAGTATTAAGTGGAGATTTCCCTTACAAAATTGATGAGGAACAAGCTAATGAACTGTTAGATTATGCAGAAACTCTTGTAGTTGGAGAACAGAGACTATGTATCTAACATTCTGTGAAGATGTATTAATTAGAGGGAATATCTCCAATACTACATCTCGTTTTGTTGTGGGATACTCAACGTATCAGTTAAAGATAACATAGTTAATGGAATTACGAATGAAATGGTATATGTGAGTGTTGCTACTGCAGGTGGAAGTAAAAGTTTTGTGGGATTAGGGTACACCAAGGATTATTACATTATTGGGAATATAATGGAAAATTGTGGACGAAGTGCATTTAATATGAGTGGCTTGGATGGGCTAGAAGTTCATTCTAATGTTATCATTAATTCCACTACAGAAACAGTTGGTACACGTAGTGCCATTGTTGCATCAGCAAGTTCAAAGAATGGACGTATTTATAATAATAAAGTACGTGGAGTAAATCAAAAGTATGGTGTAGAAGTAACATCTGGTTGTCAATGACGAAACCAATGATAAATAATTCTGTTGGTGGATTTGAAGGAACGTCCATGCATAGCGCAAATGGAACACGTTACAAATTAACTGTTACAGATGCAGGTGCTCCATTATTTACAGCAGGATAATGATTGTTGAACTTTTACAGACATGGGGTATCCGTTAAAATGAAAATAAACTAAAGGGGTTTTAAAAATGATTGAAGCCTTAGTTGATCATTCCTACCAAGATGATTATCATAGTATTGCTCAAATAAATGTAAAATTAGCTGATGTTAACGAAAATAAAAGGGTTTCTAAACTTCTGGCTGAAAATAATAACTTTGGCGGGGAAATTTTCATCTCAGGTGGGGATGTAAAAGGATTCTTAAGTAATGCCTTAAACATTGAACAAAAATATATCGACATTAACATCGAAGAAATTGATCTGTATTAAAACTTTTGGAACAAACTGTGCGGTAGGTTAGAACTTCTATTATTTAAATTTTTTATTCCTAATTTGATATTAGGATATAATAGAAATAAATGAATAAAAGGTGTGATTTTTCTGACGGAAGCACTAAAAAAGCAGCATAGAAAGTTATCTCGTTTGATAATTATCCAACGGACCATTCTTATTACAATTGGCGCTTTGTTAATGGCCACGGGATTGGAAATATTTTTAATTCCCAACAATGTAATTGATGGTGGCATTACAGGTATTTCAATTATGCTTTCTCACATTACTGGGGTAAAACTAGGAATCTTTCTTTTTCTATTGAATCTACCATTTGTATATCTGGGATATAAACAGTTTGGAAAAGCTTTTGCTATATCTACTATATATGGGATTATAATGCTCTCTATTTTTGCAACATATTTTCATCCTATTCCACCCTTCACTGAGGACATCCTTCTTGCTACAATATTTGGCGGCATTTTCTTAGGTGTCGGTGTAGGAATAGTAATTCGTAACGGTGGGGCACTTGATGGTACAGAAATACTCTCGATTGTTATTAGTAATAAAGTTCCTTTTTCTGTTGGCGAAATTGTTATGTTCATCAATGTATTTATACTTGGTTCTGCCGGATTCGTTTACACATGGGATAGAGCTATGTATTCAATCTTAGCTTATGTAATAGCTGCTAAAGCCATTGACATTGTTATTACTGGAATGGAAGAAACAAAGTCAGTGTGGATAATTAGCGATGAAGCAAGAGAGCTAGGTGATGCAATCAATAATCGCTTAGGACGAGGTGTGACATACTTACATGGTGAAGGTGCCTATTCTGGAGAGGACAAGAAGGTTATTTTTTGTATAATTACCAGACTTGAAGAATCTAAGTTAACTACAATTGTTGAAGAGATTGACCCTTCATCTTTCTTAGCGATTGCAAATATTGCGGAAGTACGTGGTGGACGGTTCAAAAAGAAAGATATTCATTAAATTATAAAAAAATACTTATTAACAAAGCCAACATTTTGATGTTGGCTTTTGTTTGTGTTAATCACTAGAAAAAATAGAGATTGTCAAAGTCAAAAAAAAAGTAACCCCGGTCAAGGAATAATTACTTCAATATAATCGGTATGATAGTATATGAAGCAACATTTGAAAGGTGAAAATATTAACTGTTAGATGAACAGTCCTAATATACAACATTAAGCTATGCGAGAATCACAGAGGAACGAAAACGTGATCAACATAAAATATATTTAGTTCAATGAGTCGTCTCTATGGGCGGCTTTTATTTTGCTATGAAAGGGGGGATAGTATGGAAGCAGATATATTAAGCCTGTTTTTAAAAGAAGGTGGATTCGCAGCCTTATTCGTATGGATGTTGTACTCAACAATGAAAACTAATAAAGAACGAGAAGCAAATTATCAAGCTGTAATTGAGAAGAATCAGGATGTAATTGAAGCCCATGCCCAGGCCTTCTCAACACTGGCTCAAGATGTAAATGAAATTAAACAAATCATTGTTCAAGATAATAAGAATTAAAAACTAGGGAGGAATTTCAAATGAATGAATTCGTTATTTCAAGTGGACACGCTAAAGTAGTACGTGGTGCAAGTGGTATCTGGATGAGGTTAATGAAGCAAGGAACGTAGTACCGAAAGTTGCTGAATATCTAAATGAACTAAATTGTAAAGTACATACATTTAATGATGATACTTCAAAAACTCAACGGGATAATATCAATAAAATAGTAAAATATCACAATAGCAAAAGTCGGGATTTAGATGTATCTGTACATTTCAATGCTGGCACAAAGGAAACTGGAGGCACAGAGGTTCTTTATTATGGCGACGGAAATAAAGCATTGGCTGCGAAAGTATCAAAAGCAATTGCAGATGCACTTGGAATTAAAGACAGAGGAGCTAAGAAACGGACTGATTTAGGGTTCCTAAAGTGAACAGCTAAACCAGCTATTCTGATTGAAGTATGCTTTGTCGATACTAAAACTAACGCTGATGCATACAAAAAGAACTTCGATAATATGTGTAGAGCAATTGCTGAGACGTTATCAGGTGAAAAATTGAAAGAAGAAGCTAAACCAGTTGAAAAGAAAAGTGTTTTACATAGGGTACAAGTTGGCGCATTCTCTGATAAGAAAAACGCCGAAAACCTAGCAACAGAATTGAAGAAAAAAGGATACTCAACTATAATTGTTTAATATTAATATGGTATTCTCCTTCTTTTTTTGCTTAAAAGGGCTATTTAGCTTGTGAAGCTTGTCTATTCCTTTTTTTGTATAAGCATAACGTAATAATAGGATTATTAAATAAACTATGATCAAAATTAAGAATGGAGAATGATGATGGCTAATGGATGTAACCAAAATCCGATAGGGGCTTGTTCGGAAGCGGAAGGAATGAATACAACTGCTAATGGGATAGCCTCCCATGCCGAAGGAATCAATACAATTGCCAACGGGACTGCTTCTCATGCAGAAGGAAGTACCACAACTGCAGGTGGTAACGCTACACACACAGAAGGGTATGATACCGAAACAACTGCTGATACGGCACACGCAGAGGGATCTACTACGACAGCAAGCGGGGTTGCTTCCCACGCGGAAGGAAGTGAAACAACTGCGTCGGGAAACTCCTCCCACGCGGAAGGGTTTCGGACAGCGGCAACTGCGGATACAGCACATGCAGAGGGATCTACTACGACAGCAAGCGGGTTTGGTTCCCATGCGGAGGGAGAAGGGAATACAGCAAGTGGCAGGGCCTCCCATGCAAAAGGGGGTGGAGTAGATCAAATGGGTAATCCATTACCTACCTTAGCAAGCGGAGATGGTGCTCACGCAGAAGGCGTAGGGACAACCGCGAGTGGACCTGCATCTCATGCCGAGGGCTTCGATACATCTGCCGGTAATCCTGCTGCCCATGCGGAAGGAATTAGTACAATCTCCAATGGACTTGCTTCCCATGCCGAAGGTGTCAATACAAATGCGAGTGGATTTGCTGCCCACGCGGAAGGGTTAGGAACAAATGCGGGTGGGAATTCCTCCCATGCCGAAGGGGAGGGTTCTGTCTCCAGTGGGCCACGTTCCCACGCGGAAGGGCAAAGTACAACCGCAAGTGGGGAAGCTTCTCATGCCGAGGGTAGCAATACAAACGCTACTGCAACAGATTCCCATGCCGAAGGATTTCAGACAACGTCCAGTGGATTTGCGTCCCATGCCGAAGGCATTAGTACAACTGCAAGCGGAGATGCTTCTCATGCGGAAGGTGTCAATACAAATGCAAATGGATTTGCGTCTCATGCCGAAGGCCAGTCAAGAGCTTTTGGATCGACTTCTCATGCGGAAGGAGCTTCGGTAGCCAACGGAGATATTTCACACAGCGAAGGTTTGTTTACAACTGCCAATGGAGATGCTTCTCATGCTGAGGGGAACAATACAACAACAAACGGAGCTAATTCACACACTGAAGGATTGAATAATCAAACAACGGTCAGCGGTTTTAATGCCCACGCGGAAGGAGAAGGGAATACAGCCAGTGGTAGAGCCTCTCATGTGGAAGGCGGCGGTGTAGATCCATCGAGCAATCCTTCTCCCAACCTTTCTTTTGGAAATAGTGCCCACTCTGAGGGAATTGGAACGATTGCAGGTGGGTTTGCTTCTCATGCGGAAGGTGGTACTCAGGATGTTACGTCCCTGTCTGGTCCGCAAGCTTTGGGGGATTTTTCTCATGCCGAAGGAGAAAGTACAATTGCAAATGGTCTTGGCTCTGATGCCGAAGGGCAACGAACAGTCGCTAATGGGCCTGCAGCACATGCGGAAGGTTTTTTAACAATGGCCAATGGGAGTGCATCCCATGCAGAAGGGCAAGAAACTGTTGCGGATGGAACCAATTCCCATGCAGAAGGAGAGGGTACTACCACTGCAGGATTTCAAAATGCCCATATCATGGGACGCTTTGGTGATGCTGAAGAATCTAATTCGTGGTTTATCGGAAATGGTACTTCAAATGTAACGAGAGGGTTAGGAGCAAAATGGCTGGAGAGTGATGGTTAAATGTATATTGACGGTGCTGCTTATAATACAGGTGGGGCAGATTATGCCGAGATGTTTGAAACAGTGGACGGAAACATGATTGATGTCGGTTATTTTGTCACAGTTAGTGAAAAGGATAAAATTAGAATCGCCACATCCTCCGATGACTTCATCTTAGGGATTAGTAGTGCCACTCCAAGTTTAATTGGGGACAGTGCGGGATTAAGCTGGCATGGCCGTTATGAACTCGATGAATGGGGGCGCAGAACCTACCATGAAGTGATCCTTCCAGCAATAAAGGATCAGAACAGGAATGAAATGATCCCTGAGCGAACTGAAATCCAGCCTGTTATTAGTCCGGGATGGGATCCTCAGCGTGAGTACATCCCGAGAAAAAAACGTCCTGAATGGGTTCCGGTAGGACTCCTCGGTAAGATTTTAGTGAGAGATGACGGTACGTGTGAGATTCATGGGTATTGCTGGCCAAATGATGAGGGTATGGCTACTAAAGTGGAGAAAGGATATTTTGTATTAAAACGCACAGGACCAAATCAAGTACTGGTTTTGCTTAATACTGTACCATCAAGAAATGATCTGGATACTGTTGAAAGGCTAGAAAAACTAGCAAAATTAAATGAACAATCCATTGAGCACCTGAAAGAATTAGCCAAGTTGAAAGAACAAGGGTTTTTAACGGATGAAGAGTTTTTGATTCAAAAACAAAAAATATTAAATTTTTGATATTTTTAGTCTGTACAAGCTATAACTTGCTAAAAGAGAATCCTCAATATCTTTCTCTAAACTACTAAAAGATCAATGAAATTTCTTCCTTAAGAATGAATACACCATCATACTCCACATGAAAACTCATTCATCTATACCTTTTATACCTTTCTCTTAATTGAGAGGGTTATTGTTGTTGTAGGATGAATACAAAAGAATACTCTGGATACCATAAGTTTAGACCTTGTTTTTAACTGCAAAACATCGAAATGCCCTTACTCTCTTTGAGTAGGGCGGTATTATAGGATGAATAATTAGAACTGAATTGGGTAAAATTGGATAACGTTACTACCCCATAAGTGGTACCACCACCATAGAAAAAAACCCTTACTAATTTTTGAGTAGGGGCTTTTTTCATTTTCAATGAACCACCGGTTTGAATAATATTTTTAACAGGTTTAGGTTTTACTTCTAATATTGCTTCACCTGATCTACTTTCAATAAAGTCAGAAATGGAAGGGGATTGATAAACTTCAAGCTTTGTACTTTTTACTGCATATCGAGTAGGGGTAATAATTAGGATAGATGGAAATACCTTTTTATCTGGTTTTTGCCAAGGTTCATCTTTCCAATCGCCTGTATCATAATAGTTTTCATAAAGATCAATTTTCTTTTGCATGACTTCTTTCGTGTAAACATTACGTTGAACCTCAATAAATATAGGGTTAAACCAAATAGCAAAGATGTCTGGGTCAATTGTTCCCTTGTCACCATATTTTGGCTCAATCATAATGTTTTTGGTTTCCCTATGGGCTTTCATTTCAATAACCGAATCGACAAGTTCAAGGAAGTGGGGGATTTTAGTTGAGTCTGGTTTAATATTGCAGTCAAAGGTGAAGTAAACATATGAAGAGTGAAGAGTACTGCATTTGATAAAGTTATCCCTTGTTAAACGCTTTAAAACGCTATTACTTGAATTTATAGGATTCTTAAGAACTTAAGATGTTTAAAGTGTAATTCAACTATCTGGTTTCTTGACATCATTCTGAATTGTCTCAAGTCGTAAATAATCGCTTTATCCCTTTGGTTCACTATCGAACACCTCATCTAATGAAAATTCATTTACCTTTCGATCTGCGACATCTTCAAGCTCTAGTTTTTCTTGTTTCACTTTTAATTGATCAAGTAATCCTTTAGCTTTTTTCTTGTTCATGTAAGGGACTTGAATCATTATTTCAAGATAGTGCTGATCCGGGCGGTGGCCCACGTCAAATGAGGTAAGTTTATATAATAGAAGAAAAATAAAAAAAGGCAGTCACGAAGACCGCCATAATTGGGATATAACACAGGTATTTTGTGACTCTAGAGTCACGTTCCGAGTCACAAATCACAAATTTTCGTGTGACTCGGACTATTTCTTAACTTTTATTTATGATTTTTTCAATTAGCACTTGTAAATCATCCGGCCTATGAAACTCAATCGGCGAAACGCCTTTATCGAACTCTATTGTATCGGATTCTATCATTAATACATACTTTCCATTAATCTTTCCTAAATGGATGCTGTCGCCGAAATCGGCTAGAAGTCCTTTGATTGATGTACTGCCTAGCTTCATTCGTAATTCGGCTTCAGGTGTATGCTCGACAATCTGGGCTGTGGCTTCGACGACCTGATGGGTTTCAAGACGTTCCTGAATTTCCCGCTTTTCACTCGTTTCCCAGATTTCCAGGTCCTGTTCGAATTTGTGCAATTCGTCACTGTTTTCTTCGAATTGTGCGGATACATGTTCATGGACCATGTGGATGACCTGGTTTTTCATGATTTCTGGCATCGATTCGCCATATTCGACGAATTTCAAGAAGTCCTCGAAGTAGCGGGCATGTGAAGCCTGGTGGATTTTCAGTTCTCCTTCTTCGACCATACCTTCTTCGGGCATGTAGGGGTAAAGGTAGCTGAAACATTGATATAACTACATTTAGGGTACTGTGGATTTGTATCGGTCACATATTTGGTCACATTCCGATAATTTTGTCCAATTTATCCGAGACGGATTTCTGCATATCTGGTAGGACATGACTATAAGTATTTAGAGTTGTTTCAATATCTGAATGACCTAGCCTCTCCGAGATTAGCTTCACATTTACATTTTGTTGAATCAAGATAGTAGCATGAGTATGTCTAAGGTCGTGAAAGCGTATTTTGGGCAGCCCAAGTTGTTCTATTAGATTATAGAACTCTTTTCGGAAGTTTCTAGGTATCATAGGCTTGCCGCTTTTTGTACAGACAACTAGGTCGTTGTCATGGTAACTTTGTCCGTAAAGCAGTTTTTCCTGTAAGACCTGCTTCCTATAGGCTCTCAACTCATCAACTAGCTTGTTTGGGATGTGGATTGAACGGAGGCTTGCCTTGTTTTTTGCTCCTGTCTTAATCACTGCGTTCTGTGTCAGAGTTTGCCTCACGTAAATGATTTGTGCTTCAAAGTCAACGTCTTTCCACCTCAACCCAAGAACCTCTCCTTGACGCATACCAGTATATATTGATATAAGAAATCCAATATGGCAGCGGGTTAGCCGCTTTATCTTCTTAGCTTCCCTAATGAGAAAATTGACCTGTTCCACGGACCAAACATTTATCTCTTTTCGCTTGACCTTTGGAAGCGTAATACCAATAGAGGGATTATCCTTTATGAGCTTAAGGGTTTTAGCTTTCTTGAGGGATGCACTTACAATCCGAAAGATGAGATGGACTGTGTGTTCTGAATAAGACATATCGTTCACTAGGCCGTTAACAAATTTTTGTATTTGTATAGGTGCAATTTGCTGTAACTTAAAATGACCGAGTTTTGGCTTTATGACATTTCGGTAAAAGATTGAATGAATCTCAAAAGTCGAATTCTGTAGATGGCTTTTTCTTTCTTGAAACCACTCTTCCATGTATTGAGAGTATGACATTTGTGTCAAATCGAGAAACTCGTTTCCTAATATTTCTGCTTTTAACTTAGTCATCTCGTCCATTGCAAGGCTTTTAGATTCAAAGCCTCTTCTTTTGATTTGCTTACGCTTACCAGTTAAAGGGTCTGTTCCACTATCGAAAACAAACTCCCATTTACCTGTCTTTTTATTTTTAGTAATGCTTCCTTTCATAGCTCCAAGACCTCCACTAAAGTCATAGGGCTTGTTAAAGGTTTCCATTTATAATCTCTATTTTACCATAAATTCGAGGTGAAGTTTTGAAAATCTCTACATAGATGTGTTCACATCAGATGTTTAGAGGGAGGTTGAAGCATATCAGGACGAAAAGCTTTATCTAGTTCGCAATTTGTTTATCTAAACTACTAGGGTAACAACTGAAAAAGAAGTAAGTATTGACCTAGCTAATCGTTTTATGAAGCCGGTAGAGGATGAGGATTTCTGGCTTTATCTCAATGGTTGATCCGAACTAGATCGTTTAGTGAAACGGTCAGTATAACGGTAATGTAAGAAATTACACCGTATATCGACTTACATTACTAACGATATAGGAGGTTTTTTCGTATGACCAAAAGAAAAGGATTATTAGATGTTGAATTAGGCGTAAGAGGACTATTAGAGGGAATAACTGTTTCTAGTTCTGCCGTTTCAAAAGCTATGACTGAACAACCTGCTATTCTAAGTGACTCCATCTTGATTTCAAATGCACTTGACGTAATTACAAGGCAAATGAGGGTCAGCGGTAATAGAAGGTGTACAATAAGCGATTATGTACTTCATGTAGAGCATTTTCAAAGCGTAACGAATATCCGATGTGTTGCTGATATCACTGCCAATACCATTTATAAATGGTTGGATGCATGAATGTAAGTAATCAGACCAAATTAATACGTCTAAAATGGCTCAAGGCTTTTCTTTCTAGATGCTTTGATAACCGTTGGATTGAAATTAAATTCTGGAAAACAATCAACATTAAAGTCGATCAAAAGGTGAAAGATGGATCAACAGAGCATGATGTTAGTGTCCTGTTCCTTTATTAGACTAGGCAATTTCATCTACGGAAGGGACGCTGCAGCCGTTCTATTGATGTATAAAACTGGTATCCGAATAAATACATTAGTTCAGCTTGAAAATGGCATATCGACTTCAATAGCAAAGTGTTGAAACTAGAAGGAAGCATTATGAAAAATCATCAACAAATTAAATTGTCCTTTGATGACTTTCTGAAGAAGTTGTTAGAGGTACTGATAAAATAGAATACGGTCATTAGAAAGGATATGGCAAGAAGAATAGTCTATTGTTTATTACTTGGTGATTTCATAGCAATCTCTCCAACGCATAATAACATTCAAATACGGTTTAATAAGTATGCATTGTTAAATAAAGGTGCAAATGTAGCTGTAGTTCTAAAGCATTGGATCTAGATGTTGATGAAGTAGTAAACAATTTACGTTCCACTTATGAGGTAACATGAAGATATATTACCTAGTTTGGTTTGTAGATCGAATCTGTATATTTAATAAGGTGATTGGTCAAATTTTCATAGATGCTTGAGCCTCTCCTTTGTTACCACCCCTTTCCAAGATCAAAGGTATATATTAAAGGATAAGGAATATGGAAGCGCGATAACAATATCGGTTCTTTTTTTGAGAGAAGTAGGGGCAGTATTTTAACTTCCATAGCCTTATTACTGTGGAGAGTTTAGACACTTGCTTACATCACGGTAGACGGACACGATACAAATAGTTTATATTCCTTTTTGATGCTATGAATTTGTACTTGAATTCTTTTCACAAATGTATTAGGTATCTAATGAAATATTGCTTTTATTAGGTAACTTTTAAGTAAGTGGTTCAATTACCATATACTTGCTATATTTCGGGAATACCTAGTTGTAGAGCAGGTCTTTTGCTATAGTAGAAAGTAGCTATTCTGATTCATATACATATTTATTTAGATGCAATTCAAATGGAGGAAACAACATGGAGAAATTAACGTTACAACAACTGGAATCACATTTATGGGAATCAGCAAACATATTACGAGGAAGCATCTATTCCTCAGATTATAAAAATTACATATTTGGCTTACTGTTCCTAAAACGACTAAATGACGTATTTGTGGAAACAGCAAAACGTATTGAAGAGGAAGAACAAGATGATTATGGATGGTATGACCGTGACGAGCATCAGTTCTTCGTTCCAGAAGGTGCAAGATGGGAAGATATCCGTTCCAAAACACAAGACATTGGAGATGCAATCAATAAGGCTTTCGAAAAGCTAGAAGAAGAAAACGCATCGTTACAAGGAGTACTAGCAACTATCGACTTTAATGATAAGGAGAAGTTGCCTGACAACCTTCTACTACAATTGCTGCAGCACTTTGCCAAAATTGATTTAAGCAATGCAAGTCTGTCTGAGCCTGATATGCTTGGTCGTGCGTATGAGTACCTCATTAAGCAGTTTGCTGACGATGCAGGAAAAAAAGGCGGGGAGTTCTACACTCCAAGCAAAGTAGTAGAACTTATTGTGAAACTCATTAAGCCAGAAGAAGGGATGCGTGTATGCGACCCAACAGCGGGTTCTGGTGGCATGCTTATCCAATCAGTCGACTACATTAAAGAAAAAGGTGGAAACCCACGAAATCTGGTCCTACATGGGCAGGAAAGAAACCTCAATACATGGGCAATTTGTAAGATGAACCTTTTACTTCATGGACTGAGCGACCATCGTATTGAAAAGGGAGACACAATTCGTGAGCCAAAGCTTACAGAGGAAGGCGAACTAATCCTATATGACCGTGTGATTGCTAATCCGCCATTCAGCTTAAAGAACTGGGGACGTGAAGAAGCAGAAAGTGACGAATATGGTCGCTTCCGATTTGGATTACCACCAAAAACCGCAGGAGACTATGCGTTTATTCAGCATATGATTGCAACATTAAACCACGAAGGTAAAGCTGGGGTTGTTATGCCACATGGTGTTTTATTCCGTGGTGCAGCAGAAGGTACAATTCGTAAAGGGATTATTGAAGAGGACCTAATTGAAGCAGTGATTGGTTTACCTTCAAACTTATTCTATGGTACAGGTATCCCTGCATGTATCCTCATCTTAAACCGTAACAAGCAAGAAGAGCGTAAAAACAAAATTTTCTTCTTAGACGGCTCTCAGGATTATCAAGAAGGAAAAAACCAAAATACATTACGTGACCCAGATATTGAAAAAATTGTAGCAGCCTATGATAAATATGAAGAAGCAGAGAAGTATTGTCGTACTGTGAGTATAGAAGAAATTCGTGAAAATGACTATAATTTAAACATAGCTCGTTATATCGACACAACAGAAGAGGAAGAACATATTGATGTAGCATCTGCGTTAGCTGAACTTCGTAAGCTGGAGAAAGAACGTGAGGAAATTGAAATGGTTATGTATGGGTATTTAAAGGAGTTGGGATATGGTGATTGAACAGTGGGGAAATGTTAAATTAAAAGATATCTCAAAAATTGAATATGGAAAATCACCGAATAAAATTCGTGTTGAGTCCTCCGATTATCCTATATACGGTACATCTGGACAAGTTGGATACGCAAAGTCCCCCTTATTTAAAGCACCTCTTATTTTGATTGGACGTAAGGGAACTATTGACAAACCTTTTTATATTAATAAAGATTGTTGGATTATAGACACAGCGTATGGTTTATCAGTTGATAATAAATCTATAGACCTAAAATGGTTGTATTATTTCCTCTCGAATTTTGAATTGGCAAAATTGAACGAAGCAACGGGTGTACCTAGCTTAAACAGAGAAAATTTATATAACATCAAGATGCTGCTTCCAACTCAAAAAGAACAGCAAAAAATAGCAACTATTCTTTCTTCTGTAGACGACGATATAGAGAAAACAGAAGCTATCATTGAGCAAACAGAAAAAGTAAAAAAAGGATTAATGCAGCAGATTCTTACAATTGGGATTGGACATAAGGAATTTGTGAAAACACATGTTGGTTCAATTCCTGCATCATGGAAAGTGGTTCATTTATCAAATTGTTCCCAAATTAAGTCTGGCGTGACAAAGGGAAGAAAGCTTTCTGATAAAGAAACATTCCCAGTACCCTATTTAAGGGTTGCAAATGTTCAAGATGGTTATCTAGACTTGTCTGAAATAAAGTACATTGACGTGACACAAGAGGAACTGGAAAGGTATGCGTTGGAAGAAGGTGATATTCTTTTAACAGAGGGTGGAGATGCTGATAAATTAGGAAGAGGCTATATATGGCATAGTGAAATACCTAACTGCATTCATCAAAATCACGTATTTCGTGTTAGGGTAGATAGAACTATGATAATACCTGAATATCTGGCTTTCTTAGTAGGAAGTGAATATGGTAAATCATATTTCTTGAAATGTGCCAAACAGACAACTAACCTAGCATCAATAAACTCAACCCAACTAAAAGCTTTTCCTGTATTATTGCCTCCTCAAAATGAGCAAATAGAAATTGTTAAGAATCTTAATTCAGTTAATGCAAAAATTAAAAAGGAACAAGAAACTCTTGCAAATCTTCAAACACTAAAACAAGGTCTTATGCAATCCCTTCTCACAGGAAAAGTCCGTGTAAAAGTTGATGAAGCTGAGGTGGAACAAGTATGACCTCCTCTGCAAGTGGAATGAGAAACAGCTTGTGGGAATATGACCACTTTTAGGAGATGCCTTTATGAAGAATTATGGGGAAGAACTTGCGTATTGGTATTTACGTTTTAATGGTTTCTTTGTATTAGACAACTTTGTTTACCACCGAACTCAGCATAATCGAGATGGGGATGCTGATTTACTTGCTATACGTTTACCGTATGTAAAAGAGGTAGTAGGCGGTAGAACAGATGACTGGGACGAGAAGTTATTTAGTTATTTAGAAGAGTATGAAATTGCAGGAATACTTTGTGAAGTAAAAACTGGACCTAGGGCAAATCCCTCAAATGCTTTTGAGCAACACAAATTGCAGCATGCTCTTAATAGAGTAGGATTTTCTATGCTTGATATCGATGAAATGATGTCCGAACACGAAAATCATTTTATGTTGGAAAGTAACGGAAAGAAGTTTTTAAAACTTGTTGTGTCAGAATACGAAATTGAAAGAACAACAGCTTTCTTAACATTTTCTTTAGAATATGTTGAACACTTTATTTACAATAGGTTAGAGGCTTATAGGCGTCAAAAGTATAACGCTAGGCACTTTTTTCCATCATCTTTATTGCAATACATGATGTATAGAAAAGATAAAGAGTTATCGGAGAGGTGGCGATGAATAAACAAAACTGGAACGAAAAAGAACTTGTTGAAAATCGCTTGATTACACAGTTACAAGAACTAGGTTATGAACATCTTCATGGCTCTTTACTAGATTCAGAACGAGAATCAAGAAGTGAAATCGTACTAAAGGAACGTTTAAATAAAGCCATCTTACGATTAAACCCTTGGCTTTCTGATACAAACCTTGCGAAGGTTATACGCTCCATTACTCATATTGAATCGACAAGTCTAATGGAAGCAAACCAAAAGTTCCATGAGATGATAGTCAACATGATTTCTGTTCAACAAGACCTTGGGAAAGGGAAGAAGAACCAAACAGTAAAACTCATTGATTTTGAAAAACCTGAGAACAATGAGTTCCTGGTGGTAGACCAATTTACCATTAGCAATGCAAAAGCTAACATTCGCCCTGACCTTGTTATTCTCATAAATGGATTACCACTTGTAATTGTTGAATGCAAAAGTCCAATGCTGCCTCCAGATGAACAAATTGGTGAAGGAGTACGTCAGCTTACCCGCTATCAGATTTCTCATGAACAGCTATTTCATTACAACCAATTTATGATTGTCACGAGTAATGACCGTGCCAAAGCAGGAACGATTGGTGCAAAAGCACAGCATTATGGTGAGTGGAAAGACCCATATCCCAGAACAGTAGCAGAACTTGGAGTTTCTCCAACACCACAGGATATTTTAACAGCTGGAATGTTAACAAAGGAGAGTCTGCTAGATTTAATTCGCAATTTTATTGTTTATGAGCCAGTAGAAGGGCGAACGATTAAAAAGCTTGCTCGCTACCAGCAGTTCCGTGCTGTAAACAAGGCGATGAACCGTATATTACATGCAAAAGATAAAACGCAGCGTGGTGGTGTCGTATGGCATACACAGGGAAGCGGTAAGTCTCTTACAATGGTGTATCTTGCGGTGAAGTTGCGACGTATTCAAGAATTGAAAAACCCCACAATCGTCGTTGTAACAGATCGTAAAGACTTGGATGACCAAATCACAAACACATTTCGTCGATGCGGTTTTCCGAATCCGCAACAAGCAGAATCAGTTGTAGAATTAAGACTGCTGCTCAAACAAGGTGCAGGTTCTACCATCATGACATTGGTTCAAAAATTCCAAGAGGATTCTGAGACTAATGAGTTCAAGAATCTATCAACTGCTGAGAACATCTTTGTAATGATTGATGAGTCTCATCGTTCCCAGTATGGTGGACTGGCGACGATAATGAAAAGTACCATGCCAAACGCTTGCTATTTAGCATTTACAGGTACGCCAATTGATAAGAAAGATAAGAGTACCAATCGTGCATTTGGACCATACATCGATAAATACACTATAGAACAAGCTGTAGAGGATGGAGCAACAGTACCTATTTTCTATGAAGCGAGAATGGTTGACCTTCATGTACAGGGAGATTCGTTAGATGAACTTTTTGAACGGCAATTTCGTGAGTATAAAGAGGAAGACCGTGAACGTATTAAAAAGAAGTATGTAACTGAAGAAGCAATAACCTCATCTCGAAAGCGGATTAAACGTATTGTGTTGGATATGATTGAACATTATGAAACTCATATCCAGCCAAATGGCTTTAAAGCACAAGTTGTAGCTATTAGTCGGGAAGCAGCAGTAATGTATAAAGAGATGTTGGATGAACTTAGTAACTACGAATCAAGGGTTATTATATCAGCAGGTCATAATGACAAGGAGCATCTTCAAAAGCATCACATATCAAAAGATGAAGAAAAAGAAGTCATTGCTAGATTTAAGAAGCCAATTTCAGAAGACCCGCTTTGTTTCATAATTGTGTGTGATAAGCTTTTGACAGGTTTTGATGCTCCAATAGAACAGGTAATGTATTTAGATAAGCCAATTAAAGAACATAATCTTCTACAAGCTATTGCTCGTACAAACCGTACTTATGACAAAAAGACATATGGTCTGATTGTGGATTACTTCGGTGTTTCCAGATTCCTAGAACAAGCATTTCATATCTTCAATACCGAAGATGTACAAGGAGCATTACAGAGCATTGATACTGAAATTCCAAGGTTACAGTCACGTCACCGTTCTGCGATGCGTTTTTTTGACTATATACCGAAAGAGAATCTAGAAGCGTGTTTACAAGTTCTAGAGCCAGAAGACGTGCGAAAAGAGTTTGATACAGCGTTCAAACGGCTCTCAGAAAGCATGGATATGGTCATGCCAAGTCCAAAGGCACATGGTTATATAGGCGACTTGAAGTTCTTGGGCAAGGTACGACAAGCGGCGAAGTCACGCTATCGTATTGATGGAATGGACATCAGTGACTGCGGGGAAAAGGTAAAGCAACTTATAGAGGAGCATCTTGCGGCAGTAGGCATTGATGTAGTACACGAACCAATAGATATTCTCTCCAATAAATTTAAAAGGCGAATAGAGGAAGAGAAGACGCCAGAAGGTAAAGCTGCGGAAATGGAACATGCTATTCGTCATGAAATAAGAGTCAAGCTTGAAGAAAATCCAGTGTACTATACATCCCTAAAAGAGCGGCTAGAAGAACTGCTTCAACGGCGCAAAGACCGCCAGATGGATATTGAGGAGATATTGGCAGAACTCAGCAGCATGGTAAATGACATGCGGAATACAGCAGAGAAGAGTCAAGAGCATGGCTTTACTCGTGAGCAATATCCGTTTTATCAGATGCTTGAGAAAGAAATGCCTCCGTATGAAGATGTAGAAGATTTAAAGGCATTAACACATCTCATCACGGACACTATTCAGCAGGAAGCAGTTGTGGAATGGACGAATAAAGATGATGTAAAGCGTGAGATACGAAAGAAAATAAAAAAGCAACTGCGTGTAAGCCCTTGTCCAAAAGATAAGTTAGAGAGTCTAACTCAGCAATTAATAGATTTAGCTGCTGTGCATTACAGGAAATGACTTAGGTTGTGCAGAAGTATGTTCATTAGGAAGTAGATACCATGTCTAAAAAGTAAGCCATCCCTCGTGGATGGCTTTATCTATTCAAATGTTAATGTAGGTCCATTTATCCGTAACCATTCCTTCCGTTGTTTATAATCAGGTAGGATAAAGCGAACGAAATTCCAGTAATCTTTGCTATGATTCATATATTTTAAGTGTGCTAATTCATGTACAAGTACATAGTCTATAATGGGCATCGGTGACATCAGAATTCGCCAGTTTAAATAGATGTTACCCTCAGGTGTACAAGTACCCCAACGCATTCTCTGCTCCTTTAGTTGTAATTCATTTGGTGCAACACCCATCTTAGCGCAATACAACTCTAAGCGAGACTGTATCTTCGCCTTACCATGTTCAAGATACCAGGCCTTAAATAGTTCATTCAATTGTTGTCTCTTTTCATAATCATCAATTCTATATGGTATCGTTGCGATAAATCTTCCTCTTATAAAAGCTAACGTAGCTTTCTGAAGTCTTTCTTCTCTATATACCTTCAAGCGGTAATTTCGTCCCAAATAGGTGAATTTTTCGCCACTCACGAACTCTTTTGATAAAGGTGTTTCCACTATCTCATTTACCTCTTTTAGCTTCTGAAGGATAGTAGGAGCTTTCTTATGTATGATTTCTGTAACTTGCTTATCAGTAATACCTATAGGGGCGATGAGCCGAATGCCTTCCATCCATTCAACAATAATAGATACGTCTTTTTTATCGTCCGCATATTCGATGTCATACTCAATAGTTGTAGTTCCATATTGGAAAGTAGGCATGATATATCTCCTTCCATTGTATATCACCATTTTAAGGATAGAAGTGTGTCGTTGCAACTGGTAATGTTAGTTCAGCTAGGCGCTGTGTAGTATATTATGTTATTTCAGAGTGTAATTTAATGAGAGGTCAGGAAAGAAGATGTGATTATATCATATAGGCTTTGAAGGAGGGGGGAGGTTTTCCACATTTCATACCTGTTCCTTTGGATCAAATCGTATTAGTACCTCAATCCACACGTATATGCTTCATTGAAAATCCTCGATACGAGGCGGATATACAGTGTTTTTCACCTAACAAAAACAACTTGTCCCTTAGTATTTATTAGAGGAATCTCGAAGAATATGATTGCTCAAGACTATGCTTAAGGTATCAGGGTTACTTAAAGAAAATTTCGGTAATTGAATGTTATAAATTACCTATGAAAAGTTCCTTGGTAGGCATTTGTGGAGACTTCATAAGGTTTTTATGGGGAAATCCATGAAAAACAGCAATTCTGGGTTTGGTATAATGAAAGTATGAGTATGAAATGCAAAAAGGGTTGCTATCCCAAGTTAATGAATACTTTGGTAGCTTTGGAAACAGATATGGGAATCAGCTTTAATAAAGGGCATTCGCTTCGCTCACTGCTACGCCTCCCTTAAGGTCGTTGTTTGGGACGCTCCCTTCGGTCACTTCGCCACCTAAAGGTGACGACCTATCATGCTCATACCTATAAATGAGTATTCAATCCCATTTAACACAAGTAATAACATGAGTTTTTAAGGTTATTAAAAGCGTGCATCTTTTGACATAATATAAATCTAGATAGTATTAATATATTACGACAAAACTTGCACACTATATTAAGGGGTCTACTTATTTGTAAAAACCTAACTAATTTATGTAAGGAGGGAGTAAAAATGGCTGTCAAAGGCAGTCCTCTAATTGAAAGCAGGAACATATAGTGACATTAACAACAGAAGAATTTGTAATGAAATTTGGATCGAAGACGCAAAAGGCTAAGTTCAAAAAGGACGGTAAACTAGGATCAAGAACTAGAGAATCTATTTTTAAAACAGCTGAGCAGGAATATGTAGTAGAAATCGTTAAGCAAGGTAGGAGTAACATATACGTATGTACTAAGCTTGATGAAAAGGTTATGAGGAAAGACGGTCGTGTAAGAAGCGGTAGAAAACAAGTTGAACATAGAATCCCAATGGACATAATTGTAGCAACTCACTTAGAATACGATATGACAAAACAAGCCAGTATGAGTTTAGGAAAATGGGCAGTTGAATTCGGACTAATTACAGAACTTGAATCTGACTTATTACATTCTAGACGCAGCAGTACTCTACGTCAAAAGCATATTGATTTGACTATTGAGAATGGTCTTCTTGAAGAAGACCAAACGAAGCTATTAGATGAGTTTACACTTCACTGCCTTGATATATATGGGCAATTGGTTAAGACCTTAGAGCATATGAAAAAATGTGGTATCATCTTTTTCTATGAGAACTGGATTGGGTATAGTAAAGAAGGAAAGATCAGTATAAATCCCGAGATAATGAAGAAAATTCAAAATATTAGACGGGATCTGATGAAGAAGCATGATGTTGTTGAATTCAATCTAACTGCACATCGTAATGCTAAAAAGGTTAAAAACTTTAAGCTCGAATGGAAACAAGCATTAGCAGAAGTAAAAGATGAGTTTGGCAATGTCCTAAGCATTAAGTATTACTGGAAAGAATACGCTGTGATATTGAAAGGTACAAGTAAAGCAGTGCAGCGATATCTTGAAACGTATTGTGCCGAAGCATTAGAAGCCTATGTGAATAATAAAGACCTATTCATAAATCATAATGAAGCTAACTATGTGCTTAAACGTAAAGCCAATTTCATGAAGAAGGCAGAGAAACGCCACAAACAGAAGCTAAAGGAATACAAGGAAATGAAGGTTGGGTTTGCCACAGCAGAAGATGAAGAAATAATTAGATACTTTTACACACAGCAAGAACTTGAGGATATCCTTACAGGATATGACCTCGGTGTTAAGAGGTTGCACTTGAAGAATCTGTATGTGGAGTGGATGGAGCAGCTATTCGATTTGTATAAGTTAAAAGTCTAAAGCAATTAAAACACTTTGAAGGAGTCTCTTATTTGAGGCTCTCTTTTTTATATATTGGATCAGACGATTGAACAAGGGGTCAGAACTTATACCATTGACTTTACAAACTAATAAAACCCGTCTTTTATATAGTCTGCTACAACAAAATGTATTACCTTTTTCATAGAAGCTCGTCCCCTATTACTTCAATACTTTCGCATCGGGAGGAAGCGAACCAATCGCTTGCTCTCCCCACCGCCTGTCTGAGGGGGCATTATCTCTCTCTTATTTGTATTCGTCTCTCTTTATGGCGTTAGTCTCTCTTATTACAGTACCAAATAGTGTCTCATTTCAGACACTCTCAAGAAGGATTAATGCCTTTTTTGTTGAAATTACTTATTGAGCTAACGAGGCAGGGTAGGTAAAGAAGAAGTAGTAAAATAGAGTTGATAATAAACTGAAATTCCTCAATCAACACTGTTTATAAATGGTACAATTTACAAAAAAGAGGTGTGTAGTATGAGGAAATTATTATGGAGTTTCAGTTTGCTTGTTATCATTGTGGCGTTATGGGGATGTTCAAGTTCCTCTAAAACTTCGGGTTCAACTGTGGCAAAAGACGTTGGCTATCAATTAGTAGAGTACGGTGGATTAAGTGATAGACGAGCTGTATTGGATAAAGATAATGTCAAAAAGATTGAAGACATTATAGCAGATGTCAAATGGGATAAAACAGCATCAGTTGATAAAGGTAGCAAAGAAGATGCTGTATTTTGGTTTATAGACCAAGATAACAAGGAAGGGCAGAAATATAAGGTGTGGTTCAACGAAACTGGCTCGGCAGACGTGCAGGATGAAAAGCAGGTATGGGGCGTTTTGGAAGGGAAAGACGGTGAAACATTATCCTCTATTTTCAAACTTAATGAACAGAGATAAAGAATAGAGAAATATTGAGCTAACGGGTGCTTTAGTCAACAGTACAATGAATTTAAAGCTTGAGGATAGTATACATCCGCAAGCTTTTTCTGTACTAACTGCTACATGATAGGCTTTTCCATATTTAGAATTGTATGTTACCAAATGCTTGAATAACCTTATCCATTTGGATAGCTAAAAAAGTACTGTCGTCTACAACTGTTCTTAGTTTGTTTAAAGACTCCCTTGCTCTACGGTAATGAAAGAGCGAGTCTACGTTCTCTTCGCACCAATATGTTGTAGTTCAGAAGGAATAGTTATTGCTTCCCTAGATTGTCCTTTCGTGCAAACTTCTATTTATTCGTTCTTTCATAGAATTAAAAATAACATCATGGTGATATTGGATACACTTCTCAGATAGCGGATGCTTTACCATAACCAATTTTGCTTGGTGGAGGGGGTTATTCCCATCCACATGTAAGATAGTCTCTCTGTCCTGTGGGTTTATCGTAATAATTCCCATGTCCATCAACGTGTGATGGTTCGGACAAAGTACAATCATATTTACCTCTCTATCCACTCCCTTATGTTTAGACAGAGGTTGAATATGATTCACCTCGGAATAACCGATGCCATTTATGTCCACTAGTGCTTCTCCGCAGATCTGGCAACAATTCCTATAAAGAACCTTTAACTCTCTTACTCTCTTCGTATCCCGCTTTCTTGTCAAAAACTCTATGATTAGAATATCTTCATCAGTTTCAGGGTCGTCATCCGATGAAGATTTGAGAAAAAAATCACTTTGTTCCTCGCTTTCCGTATGTTGGTCTTCATTGAAGTCACTCGGAGAGTCCGAGTCGAATGGATTGAACCCTATGGACTCTTTTTGTTCACGATACTTAATGTACTGGTAGAAGGACTCTCGAACAAACGTCCGCTCCCACCCAAAGGTACGAATGATTGATTCTAATGCCTTACCATCCGTTTGTAGAAGTTGATGAAGTATGGTATTGATATACAAGTGAGTGGGATATAAGTGTGGATCGATATCCACTTTAAAAGAGATGTACCTTAACATATAAGTCATAAGGGCAATGATGTTGGATGGCTTATCTACAAAGCCTTTCGAGTTTACACCCGCTATGTCAGGCTCAACTTCAAGATCTCTCCCATTCCAATACTTTTCAAAGAATAGTTGAGTGGTAGCTTCAGATGAAGTAGCAAGCTTCATTCGTAAGTCGTAGTATACCTTAATAAATTTCGCCAGTTCCCCTGTCAACACTATCCACGGAACGCTCTCGGTCTCATAAACATTCTTCACTCGAATAGTATCACCATCTACTTGAATGTCCCCAAGGGTCATGTCTATAATGTCCGCTGTATTGTATCCCGCTCCCAACCCCACTGCCATGCATGCCATAATGGTTCGGCTAGCGGTTTCGTTATGTAGATGGACGTAGAAATCCTCATTAAACAGTTGATAGAAGTCAAATCCCTTCGGAAGGTAGTTGGCTTTTGGTTTCCTACTGTTTCCTTCTAAGTTCATGTCCTTTGGTACTTCGAGTGGAAACACCTTTCTTTCGCTTATCGGCAAATTTAAGACTTTTCCTTGTACAAATGTATAGAACTTTTTCAAAGTAAAATAATATCCACTTAGATTTCTATCCAGTGTTTCAAAAAAACCTACAAGATTACTTTCACTTATGGCTTCCTGTGCATCTGTATTCCCTCCAACTAAGTCTATAAATCGGTTGATTTTAGGTCTATCTTGTCCCCATGTCCTGTTCTTTTCATCGGTGTTTTCTCTAAACAATTCAACTGCTTCTTGTATCTCCAACTCCCTCTCACTCTCCTATGTGTGACTCTTTTCTATTTTAAGTATTGCCTCCCCCTTTAAAACGTATAGTCTATTGTCCATATTGGCTTATTATTCCTCTCAGAACTCTGAAACATATTGGTTTTATTATCAAAGTAACATGTGATGGTGATACAGAACGATCCCTTGCTCTACCCACTGCCTGCATGGAGGCATTATTTCTATCTTATCTTATTAGCTATTCGTCTCTCTTATTACAATACCACCAAGTGTCTTATTTCAGACACTCTGTTCCACGGTTAGATGACCTTGATAAAAGCAAATTTTTTTTTAAAAAAGAAAAGGCAAGTTTAAACTGCCATTCCCTTTTTTAGCCTTCTAAAAGCTTGATTAATCCCTTAACCCTCTCAAACAACTCATCATAAGTAATTACGGTTACATTTTTCAGCTCTTTTCTGTACAACTCAAAAGAATGTCTAAGGGCAGTATCAGTTAATGTATCAAATCTGCCTGCTATAACAACACAACAAGGGTTTATAATGTCAAAATCAGTTTTGATTCCCTGTCTATAATTGTTATAGTCTATATTCTGATATTCCCTTTGTAGGCTTGTCTTATAAGTCAATACTTGTGTAACTGCTCCCATCAAGTCCTTATGTACAGAATATACTCCTGTTCTGTACTCAGTGGGAGTAATTAGAGGAGTTGAAGGAGTCTTAATCTCAATCAGTACAGCATCTTTTGAGAAGGGATTCGCATATAAGAAATCAACTAGTTTGCCGCTATCATTGTTTATAGTCTTTCCACCTACATAAGCCTCATCATTAATCAAAACAGTTGGATTAGAGAAAATCTGACTCAGAATCCAAGTATTTTCTTTCAGGATACTTTGCCAAAACTTTTCAGAGGTATTATGTTTGTTGCCTTCCCAAATAGACAATACTTTTTTAAGGTTAGCTATCCCAACAAGAGTATTAAGTTGGTCTAAATCTTTCTCTTGTAGATGTTTAAGCCTGTCAATTATTTTATCTGGGTTATCATTTGTAACAATCCATTCCAATGTTTTCTCTAGTGCATCACTCTTGTCATCCTCTAGGAGTTGAGTAAACAGATCAGTGTTACTCTCAAACATTTCAATCAGCCTTTCAATATCAGGACTGCTCTTGAAAAGCTGAAAGCCTCCATACATTACCCCATACTTTTCATGTACTGCATAGTGTTTTTGAATTTCTCTTGTTAGAGTCAGCATAGCCTCAGAATTTAGCTCTAACTTAATCCATTCCTCAGCTTTTAACTTACTTAGATCTAACTCCTTATAATCTTCCCAAGAGGCATTTTTTCGTTTCTTTTGAAAAATGAAGCATCCTCTAACAGACGCCTCAGGATTTTTACTATTGTTCACTATTTCGGGTCTGAAGATAAGTCTAGTAGTAGTTGTCTTTTTCAATTCAATGTCATCACAAACAGCTGAGTCTCTTGATGTTGTCCATACATTAATTTTGTCATTCATATTAAGTGAACACTCCTCAATTACTGCATTTTGATAGATTTGGAAATCTCTACTAACAGTATACTGTATTTCAATGAAACGGAATACTATTACAAAAAAGGTATATTAACTTACTATTTTCTGAGGGAGGGTTGAATCAAGAAAGATTAATTCCTTTTGTTGATGAAATTACTTATTGAGCTAACGAGGTAGGTTAGTAGAGTAAATGTAAAATAAATGTGTCAACACCATCCAAATTATGTTACGGTTAAATATGACATCTTAGGTATATTTAACCGATTATTCTAAGCGAATGTTGATTTTATGAAATGAAAGCTTCGTGAAATCTGTGCTTAACGAAATTTCATTTCTGAAGAGGTATTAACTAGTAAGTAATATGATAACAATAGGGGGTTTTTCATGAATAGAATAATAAATGAACAAATGAAGAGATGGCCACGCAATTTGAGTACATCACAGGGAGGAGGGTTATCTACTTCCCAATATGGAGGGTTATCTACTTCTCAATACGGAGGCATGTCTACCTCCCAATACGGAGGCATGTCTACCTCCCAATACGGAGGCATGTCTACCTCCCAATATGGAGGGCTTTCTACCGCTCAATACGGAGGTCTGTCCACTGCTCAATACGGAGGTCTGTCCACTGCTCAATATGGAGGTCTTTCTACCGCTCAATACGGAGGCTTATCAACATCCGTAGGAGGAGGTATGTCAACTTCTTCAACTAATGTATACAAGAGTAATATTCCACCTTGGCCTGTATTTGTAAGAGAACTTGAGCAAAGAGGATATAATAATCAAGCTAATTTAATTCGTAGACATTTACCTGAGTTCCTATGGCCAGAAAACTTCTTCAAATAATTCCATCACAATTAAAAGAAAATTCAACTTTTCTTTGGATTGATTATGACAGTGATTAAATCGTTATTGTCCCGAGATTATACCTTAGTTTGAAGAATTCTTTGAAACTAAGCGACTAGAATTTGAGAATCTAACAAGAAGGTAAGCAACGATCGTGGCTTACCTTTTGTGTTTACTCCAGATTATTGAATTGCGAGGGATGGTACTTAAACTCAGGTTAATTAAGAGCAAAATAAACAATCCAGCAGTTTCAACCATAACTTCCAAGTCTTTATTTATTCAGTTTTACCTATTGTTTTGATATCAGTTGAGACACCTTGTCAGCAATTAATTGCATTATTTGAGGGTTATTCGTAATTGTATCGCTAATATTCTGTTGCTGGGTTTGTGGTGCATTGGCAGTTGGAAGCTCGACTCCAAAGTATTTATCAACGAGTTCTTGCTTAACCTTCTTTTGTTCTGGTTCTTCTAAGTCTTTTAGATATGGGTCAAGTGAAGCAAGTTCTAACTCTATCCTTCTGTTTCGTCTTTCTTCATTTCTATGGTTAGTAGCTTGTTTTGCAGAATAAGTAAACAGTGTAATTCCGACACCAGTTAAAACCATTCTACTGATTAAAGCAGTCCACGACATTTCTCCTTCATGTTGAATGATAAATTCATAGCCAAACCACAAGATACCCAGTAACGAGAAAATTGAAATAGCGTTCCAGCTAAATGCTTTCCAGCCTTCTTTATTTGCGATTTTTTGATACCCTTGAGCAAGACCTTTCATACTCATTATTCCAAGTAATTTTTCAGCCTTTTTGTTCATTTCATTCATTTGGTCAAGTTCAATTTGTGCTTTTCCCTTAAAATCTAAAGTCAAGGAGTCAAAGGTATCCTGCTGGGTCTTTGTTTGTTGGCTATATTTATACTCAAAAGATTCTATAATTCCTTCTATCCCTTGATTCGCTTCTTTAATTAGGGTACTAAATTCTTCATTCCTTTGGTTTTGAGTTTGTAAAAATTGACTTTGAAATTCACTAACAATGGAGTCGATTCTGTTTTTTTGACTCTCAATGGAAGAAGTTAGGTCATTCAATTTTTCAGTATTTTTATTCAAAGCTGTCGAGGTCTCTGTCAAATCTCTTTCAACATGTCCTAAATGCTGACCAACAGACTGCCTAAATTTAATTGTAGATTGTCTGACACTTTCAATATCCTCCGGTGTTTTTGATATAACTAATTGAGATAAATTTACAAGTATAGTCTCAATGTTATTTAAACTGTTAATCAATCGTTGTTCGTTATTATCATTTTTGAAATATTTTAATTCAGCCAAGACTTGTGAAATTGGACTGTTAATATTGTTCATGGTATGTTCCGAGACTAACCACGGGTCTACTTTATCCAAAGTGTCTTTTAGAAAATCAAAGGTTATTCTTATCCGTTCTAGCATTTCAAGTCCTTTGCTTGAAATATTAGTGGAGTCAATGTTTTGTAAAATTTCAAGGACACTTTCTGTATTTGTGTAGGAAACATGACCAGTCGTTCGTTCTTTTAATGCTATTTGCACAACTTTATTCCTCCCCTGCCAATAATCCATATAGTAGAAATTATACAACAAGATTCGCTATTAATGTGGAAATTCGTGACAATATACCTGTTATATCCCTTCGCTTTTCTCTTTTACACATTAAAACTGAATCCATTAAGCAGAAGATATATACTACTTAGGATTGAATCTGAGGTATTATCTAAGCCTGCTGTGGTGTCCATGATAGTGTGTTGGTTTGATACAGAAACGAAACCACGATCCTCCACACACAAGCATGCAGTATTTTCCGACACGACTCAAATAATGAACACGATATAGTATGGTGAAGTGTTACAACAATCAGAAATACACTGATGCTGTTCGATAAGAATAATCGACAGCAGGGTGTAACCTATTGATGGGTATTTAAGGAAAGATATCGTTGCTTTTATAATGTTGTTTCCGAAAAGTATTTACGTTTCAAAAGGTACAAAAAAGCCACCTATGATACAGGTGGCTTTTTTGTTTATAAAATACTTTTTAATTTGCCTCTGAATTTAGTAGTAAATACGTCTTCAGCAATGGCTGAGATGAATAGTTGAAATAAATCATCTTCAGTTAAATCCAATGGGCGGAGAATCAAACGTTCATTATCGTTTTTATTGTACTTATAGTATGCGAACCGTATTTCATCTTCTTGTGTTGCTTTTACATGTATACGTTCAATTGTACTAACATGGTCTTTTTTTTGAAGTCTTCCTTGATTCAGTAAGTTACAGTAATCAGTTTGTTTTAACACTTTCTTTTCTGCCGCATTAGGTTCTTCTAAGTTATCTAATACTTTCATTTCCAATAGGAACTTTGCAATTGCGACATTAATTAATGAGTTCTTAGGTACATTAATTTGTTCACCTAGGATATCAAGACCATCAACTAGAGATTGGTTTAAATACATATTGAATCGTTGAGTTTTTTCTTCGTTATTCATTTCAACATCCCCCTTTTATGAATCTATTTAACACTATGTGTTAAATTAACACTTTATGCAATTTTAACACCAAAAACGTATTCTGTAAATATTTAACATTAAAATAAATCAGTCTCAAAAGGTACACTTTCTGCAACGCACTTTGTGAAACGGTTGAATAAGGGTTCGTATAGTTTCATATGGTATAAATCTCAATTATGAAACGTATCAAAATAAACATTTACCTTTTGATACAAATTAGATAAGATAAGAGTATCAAATAACAAAGGCGGAATTAACCATGGACAACAAAGAATTCGGATATGTACGAGTAAGCAGTAAAGACCAAAATGAAGTACGACAACTGGATAGTATGTATGCTGTTGGAATTGTTGAGCGTGATATTCATATCGATAAACAAAGCGGTAAAGACTTCAATAGACCTCAATACCAAGCCTTAAAAATGCGTTTGCGTAAAGGAGATACATTATACATTCATTCTTTAGATAGGCTAGGACGTAACAAAGAGATGATTCTTAACGAGTGGAAAGATATCACTCAGAACATCAAAGCACATATTGTCGTAATTGATATGCCATTATTGGATACACGCAAATATAATGATTCGATCGGTTCTTTTGTATCTGACTTGGTTTTACAAGTATTATCATGGGTTGCGGAAGAAGAGAGAACTAAGATTAAGACTCGTCAAGCTGAAGGGATAGCTTCAGCAAAGGCACAAGGTAAACACCTCGGAAGACCTAAGACATCTATTACATCCGAATTTGAAGAGGCTTATAAGCAATGGAAAGCAGGAGATATCACTGCAGTTGAAGCAATGAAGAAATCAAATATGACTAAGGCTACATTCTATCGTAAGGTTAAGGAATATGAAGCAAGCTAAGGAGACTCCATCATGGTATCTCTTTCTTTATGTTCATGATATGGAGGGGGGGGTATATTTCAACAGATTCACTGGGGTCATGGTTGGGATAAACCCGTAGTCGGTTCATCCACACCATGAATATTATCATTTGTATATTGTTGTCTTCTTTTCAATAACGTGTAACTTTTGTTCAGAATGAAAATATTTCCGCTACTTATATGATGAGTAATCTTTTACACTAATAAGGTACAGTTTATTTAAGGGGGAAATTATATTGAAAAAAGGAAAGTGGTCATTAATTGTTGTTGGAATTGCATTCATCGGTTCACTTTTATTAGTAGAAAATGGACAAGCTGAAAGTGAAAAAAGTATACCAGAACAAATCGCTGAATTGAAGACTTTGATTTCCAACCAACAAAAAGAAATTGCAAGTGTAAAAGATACTGTTTCCCAATTGGGAACTGATAATACAGATTCAACAAGAGCCAAAGGTGTACTTACTATTTCAGTCAATGACGTTACCTCAGGACTTAATGATGGTGTAACCAATATTCCCACGAAATATACTCCAATTGCTGGTGGCAAGGTAACAGTTATGGATAGTCAGGGGAAAAAGTGGACAGGAACAGTAAATACCCAAGGAACTTGTTCATTTACACTACCTGAAGGCATCTATTCTGTAAGACTTGAGGATTCTACGAATTACTTTAGTGATGATTGGCAATTAACAACAGTGTCTACCGAGAAACCTATAACGATTAATTTTGAACATTCGGATGTATAGTAACGAGTGGGAATTACCCATTCGTTTTTTATTTGGATTGGGGCAGACTTTAGGAAATTAATTAGTGGTTACTGCTTGTTTGAATGTAATTCTTTGGGTATAAGTTAGTTAACGACATTAATAATCTAGTAGGCTTGCAATTAACAACCATGATTGCAATTCATAACCTTCAAAAATACTTATAAACCTTGATATATCAACATTCTTAAGCAATCGATGATGGGTGGAGGCTTCACCATGGATAATCCGAATGCTATTTGTACTTGTGGCTGCGTTTCTTCCTTTAAAACAGCGGAGAATGTAGGTGTTCCAAATGCTTTGGATCGGGCATTTAACCTAAATATGGTTAGATGCTTTTTTTGTGGAGTAAAGTAGATGACGACAATTAATGAAATATCGATTCTATTCACTATTGAAATAAGCTCTAACCAAAACAGTCGTGAGAATAGTGACTGTTTTTTGCTTAAATAATTTCTTTAATAGCCTTTCAAAAACACTTTATTTGGTTATATGATTTTGTTGGAAAAGATAGTACCCCTCTAGATTCCCTGATTTTTTGTATGTATATAGTATAATGGACATATACAATCTTTCAGAAAATGGATGAATAGAAACTTTTCATTTTTTCGAGGGAATGAGATGTACTTGCTAACTTGGGAGAGACAGCGGAGAAAAATGTATATCATGACCTTCATACAACATTAATGAAGCTGCGATTGTACCGAATAACCGTTTCGTAGCTAAGGTAGATATAAGTTATTACATCGAGAATTTGGTGATCTAATTGATACATTCATAAATACAATCAATGATAACCTTTATGTCAACTAAGCAATAGGAGGAAAACAGGAGTGTATAGATTAGATGCAGTCAACAATAGATTAGAAGAAATCCAAGAAACTACTTTCTCCGAAAATGATTTGAAAGAGCGGCAACACATCGAAGAGTGGATACGTAAAAGCCCAGATGTATTAGGCGAAGACTTACTGATTATTGCCCATGAATACGATAAATTTGAAGTGAATGAACGGCTAGACCTTCTAGCGATCGATAAAGAAGGTAATGTAGTGATCATTGAAGTGAAAAGAGACGCAACGGGTAGCAATGTCGACTTCCAAGCTCTGAAATATGCTTCATATTGTGCAAGACTAAGTCCACATGATATTCTGGAGACTTACGAAGAATATGTAAAAGTGAATTCTGCAGTAACTAATGCTAAGGATGAACTGATGGAATTTTTAGAAGTGGAGATCGAAGAGGAATTAAACAATATCCTTAACAACAGCCAACGGATTATCATAGTTGGAAAAGATATTGATAAGAGAATTCTTTCCGTTTGCACATGGTTGTATGAGAATAGCATTGATATAAAATGTGTAACGATTAAACCTTATAAGTTGGAATAAGTTGGAGGATCAGATCATCTTAGACACAAATCAAATTATTCCACCATATAAGCTTGAGGACTATTATATTAATAAGAAGACTACAGCTAAAGAACGAAAAATTAGCATAGATCAAGATGTATCAACCTTTTTGCAGGAAATTTCAAACTTCGTAAATACGAAAACGGAATATACGGCTCGCTATGGTGGCAAAAGAGATTACTTTGTCGGACATCAGTTTTTGAACATTCCGTGGAAGTTTGTTTTTGTTTATAAGAAAGACCGAACAGCCTCCGTATTTATTGAGTCTTATAAAAAAGAGGGAACAGACTTAATTCGATCCATTGCTTCTAATCACCTTGAAGAATTAAGAGTGTTATTAGGATGCGAAGTGGAATTAATTAGAGGCTCAAGAAACACAGATCTTTATAAGTTAGTTGTTAAGTTAAACTTCTTTGAGCATCAGTCCTTTGATGAATGTGTCAGTCAGTATACAAACACTTTTGTGAAGTATCAACAGTTCTTAAAAGCCAAAGTTCGTCATTCTTGATAAATGGTAGTTGATGAAATTTAACTGTTTATTTGATGGCTCAAATGTTAAGTCATCACGAGAGACACGTCTCCACCTTTTTTGTCCCGAGCAGTGGATTTGTTAAGATAACATCGAAGTTAGAACTTCTTGAACCATCTATTTTGTCTAAAGCTTTCCAAGGAGAACTTGGAACAAATGACCCGAGTGAAGAAAGTGCGATTGAATTTTAAAAGAATTGCTACAAGAACAAGTTAAATAATTGTAAGAAGGCATCCATTTAAATAGTGGATGTTTTTTAATTGTATCAATAGAGAAAGTTGTTTCTAAAGTAGGAGTTCGAGTGTCATTGTATTGGATTAATACTTGAATGATGTATTATACTAGCCAGGCTAACAATGATGTCATTGAGCCTATATAGGTGTTTCATAGGAATGCTTGCCAAATGGTTTGAGTATTTGTTAGTTGTAATTCTAACCCACCTCAAAATATAATATTACTAGTATTGCAATGAGTATTATACTAAGTTATAATAAAAATCACGATTACGGTCTAAGTTCGAAAAGTGACCGTTATACTGAACTGAAGAAAAACAGCGATACGTCTCAGTAGCTCAGCTGGATAGAGCAACGCCCTTCTAAGGCGTCGGTCGGGAGTTCGAATATCTCCTGGGACATCGCTTTGTGAAAAGGGTTGATATATTAGGGTTCTCTGGTTAGAAATAATCAAGAGTGTCCGAACTATATCAACCTTTTTTGTGTTGTTTGTAGGTTTTGCCGTCGGCAGGAATCCATTATCACAGAAGACGATTTTGGCGATCCGTGAAGAATTGTATTGGAAGTTGTTATTTTAATAGAATATTTAATGTAAAATAGAATATATCAAAACAGCTACGTTTTTTAGGGGGAACAATTTGAATAATTTTATCGTTATGCAAGGTCACACATATCAGGAAGAAAAAGATCTAGGGATTATTTGGTCGCCACAACAGGATAAGGGAGGAAATGTACCGCACTCTTGGCAACGTATGAAAGAGGTACAAAAAGGCGATCGAATCTTTCATTATGTAAAAGGTTTAATTGTTGCAATTAGCGTTGCAAATGATAATTATAAAAATGCTCCTAAACCTTCTATTATGCAAAATCATAGCAAATGGAACGATGAAGGCTATTTAGTGAAATTAGAATACCATGAGCTAGATGTACCTTTAAATGTTAGGGCTGGGTTAAATGAAATTCTCCCACTACTCCCAATTAAGTATTCGGCATTTCAAAAAAATGGTGATGGCAATCAAGGCTATTTATATCCTTGTAATGAGGAACTGGCTATTAAACTTCTAGATTTGATTAGTGATATAAATATATATCAAGTAGACCAGGAACAACTTGAGTTATCGATTGATAATGTGAGAAGAACAGAACGTAATTCATTAGTTCCAGTTATTGCAGAAACAGAATCAGAAGTAAAAACAAAAATTCGTTTAGGTCAACAGAAGTTTCGCAAGTGCCTTATGCCTTTGTGGGATTATAAATGCGCATTATGCAGTATTGACTTACCTGAGTTACTACGAGCGAGCCATTCGAAACCTTGGAAAGATAGCACAAATGAAGAACGTATAAATCCATATAATGGCGTACTTCTTTGTTGTAATCATGATGCCCTGTATGATAAAGGGTTAATTGCATTTGATGGACAAGGACGTTTGCACATTTCTTCAGTCATCTGTAATGAAGATTATTTGAAGTATGGATTATTACCAAGTGCTAAAATTCAGATTCATTCCGAAAATAGACTGTATTTTAAGTGGCATAAGAAGAATATTTTTGAAATAAAATAGTGTAATCTATTATCTGAATTTGTTTATTATAGTTTAAATTGAGGCTGTCCCCATAAGTGTTACTTTGGTACTGGGTTGCCCGTCATAGGTAAACAATAGAAAATTCGAAGTGTACTCGGGTGTTTCATTCTTATCATCTAATACATATCGGAATCGTATCTATAAGAATAGGTGAAATAGCTGCATAAAGACATCTGTAAATTAGTTAGGCTTCTTTTTAGGAATTCATTATAAACAAAATCAACAAAAAACCACTCTGCTTTTTTGCAAGCGGAGTGGCTAGAAGGGTAATTTCAATAAATGGAAACCTTAAAATACAAGCCATAAGACCTTAATTTTTTATTTTTTGTGGTCACAATCGTGGTCACATTTTTGGTCACAAACACTCTTGGAACGCTAATTTCGTGGTCACAAATATGGTCACAAAAATGCGTGAAATCATAGTTGTATCAACACTTTTAGCGTTCACAAACCCCTCAAAAACCCCTCAATTCTTCTAAACCTTCCTACTAATCTTCTCCACAATCTCCATCAAATCATCCGGCCTATGAAACTCAATCGGCGAAACACCTTTATCGAACTCTATTGTATCGGCTTCTATCATTAATACATACTTCCCGTTAATCTTACCTAAATGGATGCTGTCGCCGAAATCGGCTAACAGTCCTTTGATAGATGTACTCCCAAGCTTCATTCGCAGTTCGGCTTCAGGTGTATGCTCGACAATCTGGGCTGTGGCTTCTACGACCTGATGGGTTTCAAGACGTTCCTGGATTTCCCGCTTATCGCTTGTTTCCCAGATTTCCAGGTCCTGTTCGAATTTCTGCAGTTCGTCACTGTTTTCTTCGAATTGTGCGGATACATGTTCATGGACCATGTGGATGACCTGGTTTTTCATGATTTCCGGCATCGACTCGCCATACTCGACGAATTTCAAAAAGTCCTCGAAGTAGCGTGCATGTGAAGCCTGGTGGATTTTCAGTTCGCCTTCTTCGACCATTCCTTCTTCGGGCATGTATGGGTATTGAATGGATTTCATATTTTTAGTGGTAATTGCCATTTCAACGTGCCTAATCAAGGTCCGTTCATCCGAAATGGAAGCAACTTTCGGCTCGAAATCACATTTTAATAAGAATACGAATGGTTCATCAAGATATTTCGATAATTTAGCCGATGCGATTATGAAGACACCGCCACGGACGGCACTTGTATCAATATAGGACCGCGTGAATTGTTCATTTTCCTCTTGGAATTCTTCTTTCGTTTTGGCATATCGAACACGGTTAAATACATTGTAATTAGGGTTGGAATCAAGTGCATGGCCTTCTTCAACAATGAAAGAACCGATTTTCGTCGGTATTTGTTCAGTTTTTGGATGACGGTCCACTTTTCGCTTGGAAATCTTCATCAATTCCCCATCCAAAAAATCCTTTAGAGGGCTTTCCTCGTATTCTTGGGTATCAAGAGTTTGGAAATGTTTAAAACGCTTATCGGCCTGATCTCCTTTTCCATCAACTTGGATTAGATAAAAAGACAGATAGGTAATCGTAAAATCCATGAATGTCACCTTCTTCAATTATTAAGCATAATTCCCGTACTTTTTTTAAGACTTAATAAGTATAGTGATGTACTATGATTCCGTCAAACGATTGGTGCACGAATGATCAGAATAATATTGATGAATTATTTCATAATAATACATAGGGGAAAATAAATAATGATTCTCTATAGAATCAAATATATAAGAACTATTACAAGAATAATTTATAGGAATACATGAAATACTACAATATCTCACTTTTTCTATATTAAGATAATGATTTTAATCATTCATTGTTAATGATGGATAATACTGTTGAATAATAAAGCATACATTCCAAAGAAGATCTAAAAAACAGAATTTCACAATAATAAATCATTGACGAAGGAAAGGGTAATACGTATAATTTGAAAGTCAGATAATTCAGGAATTGCGGAAATTTGTCGAAATTTCTCCGATATAAATGTTAAGCGAAATTATTTGTCTGTAGTTTTCAGAATAGTTTATAAAATTTATGGAGGAGAGGACATGAGTATTTTTAGAAAGAAGTCCATTGAGGACTTGTTGAAAAACGCAGGTTCGGGCGATAAGGGATTGAAACGGGAACTAGGTGCTTGGGATTTAACGATGCTAGGAATTGGAGCGATTATTGGGACAGGCATTTTTGTATTAACAGGTACTGGTGCAGTGAATGCTGGTCCTGCACTTTCATTATCGTTCGTCATTGCTGGTCTTGCTTGTTTATTCGCTGCACTTTCTTATGCGGAATTTGCAGCTTCGGTGCCGGTATCCGGTTCGACTTATACGTATGCTTATGCAACTTTAGGTGAATTCGCCGCTTGGATAATCGGCTGGGATTTAATCCTTGAATACTTATTGGCTGTTAGTGCCGTATCGGCCGGGTGGTCGGGCTATTTCCAATCATTTTTAAGTGGATTCGGGATTAACTTTCCGGAGAAATTGACAGCAGCACCGGGTTCGGTTGAAGGTGCCACGACTTATATGAACTTGCCAGCCTTTTTGATAGTCATGGCGATTACCTTTTTGATTTCCATTGGTACGAAACAAACGACTAGAATCAATAATATAATGGTCGTTATTAAAGTGTTGGTTGTCTTATTGTTCATCGTTTCTTCTATTTATTATGTGAAACCGGAAAACTGGCAGCCATTCATGCCATTTGGAATAGATGGGGTATTTTCAACTGCCGCATTAATGTTCTTTGCCTTCCTCGGCTTTGATGCAGTTGCATCTGCTGCTGAAGAAACAAGAAATCCAGGAAAGAATTTACCACGCGGAATCCTCGGTTCCTTAGTCATTTGTGTAGTGCTTTATATGATCGTGAGTTTAATCATGACAGGTGTGGTACCGTATGCACAATTCAGCAAGGCTCTTGACCACCCGATTTCTTTGGTCTTGCAAAGCGCAGGACAAAATTGGGTTGCAGGGATCATTGATCTAGGTGCCTTCCTCGGAATGACAACGGTGATCTTGGTTATGTTGTATGGACAAACCCGAATCATGTTTGCGATGTCACGTGATGGGCTGATGCCAAAATCCTTATCAAAACTTCATAAAAAATATAAAACGCCTTATGCGGCTTCGTGGATATTTGGTTTGATAGCGGCCTTATTGGGGGCATTCATACCTCTTGGTGATTTGGCTGAGTTGGTCAACATTGGAACATTGACTGCGTTTACGATGATTTCCGTCGCGGTCATCGTTTTACGGAAAACAAGACCGGATATGAAACGTGCTTTTTATTGCCCGGCTGTGCCGCTCGTTCCAGGCCTGGCAATCGTATTTTCCGTATTCTTGATGGCTCAGCTAGGAAGTCATACATGGATAAGGTTCTTGATCTGGATGGCGATCGGAGTCGTCATTTACTTCACTTATTCTCGTAAACATTCCAATCTTAATCAGCGGGAAAAATAATCATTAAAAAAGACACTCTCTTGAGTGTTTTTTGTTTGGACATAAATAGTTCATAAGTCTTGTGTGAAAGAGGGAAATTTATCAAAGTGAATTAAGATTAACAGACTTTATGTCGAAATAGTATATATGGGCAGAAAAAATTGGAGGGCTATTCAATCATGAAAAGTATCTGGAGAAGTAAACAAAAGATAGATTCAATAGACTATATGCAATATAAAGAACAAGTCGGTATCAATATCAGGGAATATCCGAATGTAATGAATCAAGTGGACATGATTCATTTGACGATTGGGGATTTGTGCATAATTCGTTCTTTACAGGAAAAAGTGAAAGAACACTTGAACCAAATTGTAGGGAATTTTTATAAAAATCTAGAAAATGAACCCTCTTTAATGAAAATCATTTCGGACAATAGTTCTGTTGAGAGATTGAAAAAAACACTGCAGCGCCATATGTTCGAAATGTTTAGCGGTACCATTGATGATGCATATGTTAAACAGCGTTATATTATCGCACAAGTACATGTGCGAATTGGACTGCAGCCAAAATGGTATATGAGTGCTTTCCAGGATTTATTGCAATCATTAATCATTCATGTGATTTCCGATATAAAAAATATTGAACAGTATCAAGAAAACATTCTGGCTGTCACTAAAATTTTTAATTTAGAGCAGCAAATAGTTTTAGAGGCATATGAACTTGAAAACGAGAAGATTCTCCAAAAAAATTTAGAAGAAAAAGAAACGATTAAACTACAGGTTAATCATAATGCAGAGGAATTGGCAGCAATCAGTCAAGAGACTAGTTCAGCAACTCAATTAATGGCAAATAAGGTAGGCGAAATTCATGATTTCACTCAAAAAGGGTCAGAGATTGCAATACATGCAGAGGGAAAATCAAATGAGGGAGTCGAACTGTTACAAGGATTAGAGAGAAGATTGGTAAAAACGCAAGAGCAAATGACGATCATCTCCAAAGATATGGAACAGCTATCCAATACGTCAAAGGAAATTGAACGAATTGTCACAATCATCACTTCAATTGCAGAGCAAACGAATTTGTTGGCGTTGAACGCAGCGATTGAAGCGGCAAGAGCTGGTGAAAATGGTAAAGGATTTGCAGTTGTGGCAGGTGAGGTAAGGAAGCTTTCAGAAAATACCAAGGAATCAGTTTGGGAAGTAGTGAAACTGGTTAATGGAATTGCTCATTTTACCGATGTCATGAACACGTCAATTTCCATGGTTAGCGGTGAAATTACTAAAGGCACGAAACAAGGGAAAGAAACTGGCATATTTTTTACTGAAATAGCAAACTCCATGCTTTCTGTTAAAGAGCAGAATATTAAAATCACAAAGGAAATGATAGAGCTGAATGATATATTCGAAGATATTAATGAAGCGTTCAATCAAGTGGCCGTTTCCTCAGATCAATTGACTCAATTAACGATAAAATTGTAATGAAGTTTAACGATTTTGTTTGATAGAATACCTTATCGGGGCTCATTCATATTTTAATAAACAACTCGATAGAATATTTCTAAAAAGCCCTAAAGCGGTTTATAGAATAGCAACAAACATGAAGGAAATAAAATCAAATCCAAGATGCAGTTAACAGGCTGCTCAATAAATCACTTGATATAAAGTAAGTTTAATGTTATATTAATAAAGCGATGAGCTAATTTGTGTAAGTCGAAGAACAAGCTTTTTGCTAAACGTCGGGATGTGGCCTGACGGTTCTGCGCCACAAACGCATCAAAGACGCCTGCTGCGTGCAGGCGTCTTTTTCATTTTATCGATTCTTTTTTTGCAGCTTGTACGTCATCCTTGAATTCCTCTTGTATTTCTTCTGTTATTCCCTTGGTTGCATCCTTAAACTCCCTTAGTGAGGTGCCGACTGCCCGACCGATTTGAGGTAGCTTGTTCGGTCCAAAAACAATTAAAGCTAAAAGAAGGATTAAAATCAAACCGGGAAAACCAATGTTTGAAAGCATAACAACAACTCCAATCAAGTCTGTTAGTTAATATTATAGACTCCTTCCATGTATTTGCAAATATTATTTAGGATATATTATAGAGGTCCGCATCCGATGATCTTCGCAAGACAAACACTTTCAATTCCGTCCCGATTTTATCTTGCACATTCTATCTGAAAATATTATTTCCCCATGGATGCTATTCCTTAAAAAAGATATCAATGAAAGTAGGAGGACAGTATGAGAAATCAGAGTGCAGCCATAAATTTTGCCGTTTAGGCATGACAAATTGGCTCCATCAGCTTAATGTAAAATATGAAATTTTTTTGTTGTATGGGAACGATTAAACTTGCAAGATTGAAGATATTTCGGTATTATAACTATACAAGCTGCGTTGTTCGTAATGATAATTAAGTTTTAACCTTTAAGCTGTAATAGGGAGTTTTATATCGAGACAGGAATGTTATGCCTCGTCACTGACTTGGACAACAGGATTGTTTCTGCAAACACCCACTTTGAGGAGTGGTGGTTTAAAACTTTCTTACTTGAATACGGCAATTGCGGCTTCCTATTTTTATAACTAGAAACCAGTTCCGATAAGGGACTGGTTTTTTATTGTTTTTACGCATGTTCGGAACTTTGTATATATCAATAGGATCAGAAAACCTTTTAAGATATTTATGAAAATTTTTATTGAAATATCAGATAATTAGCATTTAAAATAACAATTAGATAACTCAGTTCACTATTTGTATAAAATGATGGTGAGTCGTTATTTTTTAAAAGGATTACGTAAGCGCTATCATTTGGAAGGAAGTACTGCAGTCACCTAGAGAGGAGAAAATTTTATGGCTAAAATTAATACGACCGAGGTAATTAGCAACAGTAAGTTCAATCGCTTTCATTTTGGATTGCTGGCATGGTGTTTTATCATTATCCTTTTTGATGGCTATGACCTCGTCGTTTACGGTACGGTTGTCCCGGTATTGACGGAGGAGTGGAACCTCACTTCTGTGGAGGCGGGGGCAATGGGCAGCTATGGACTATTTGGAATGATGTTCGGGGCCATTTTCTTTGGTACATTAGCTGATCGGATTGGCAGAAAAAATGTAATCGCTATTTCATTGATTTTATTTAGTTTATTTACATTATTATGTGGATTTGCGAACACGCCTACCACGTTTTCGACTTTCCGATTTCTAGCCGGATTAGGGCTAGGGGGAATCATGCCGAACGTCATAGCCTTATTGACGGATTATGCACCGAAAACGATGCGGAGCATGGTCGTTTCCATCGTTTTGTGCGGTTACTCATTCGGTGGGATGCTTGCCCCGATATTGGGTATCTTGCTTATGCCTTCACTTGGTTGGGAATCAATATTTTGGTTTGCAGGAATACCATTGTTATTTTTACCCTACATGATGAAGCGTTTACCAGAGGCTTCGACGCATCTGATCAGAATTGGCAGAAAAGAAGAATTGTTTAGGATATTATCCAAGGTCAGTCCGGAGAGTAAATTCGACATCAATGACGAAATTGTGGAAGTGAAAAAAACAGATACGAATATGCCAATCGTTGGATTATTCAAGGATTCCCGTGCACTAAGCACACTGATGTTCTGGATCGCCTTTTTCATGTGCCTATTGATGGTATATGGATTGAATACATGGCTACCAAAGTTAATGATCGAGGCAGGGTATGCGCTGAATTCAAGCTTAGGTTTCTTGATCGTTCTTCAAGGGGGCGCTATCGTAGGGACACTTATCATCGCTAAACTTTGTGATCGTTATGGATCCAAGAAAATGCTTGTGCCGATGTATGCGCTTGGGGCAGTCAGTTTGACTCTATTGGGAATGGGCGGAAACTCCTTTGTGATTTACACTTTGGTAGCGGTTGCAGGAGCCTGTACCATTGGTGCCCAAAATCTTGTACAAGCCTATGTTTCCCAGTACTATCCACCAAATATTAGATCTACGGCATTAGGGGTCGCATCTGGAATCGGAAGGATCGGCGGTATGCTCGGACCCATACTCGGCGGATTCCTATTATCCATCTCGCTACCCATCCAATTGAATTTCATCGCCTTCGCTATTCCGGGTCTCATTGCCGCGGTTGCTTTATCATTCGTTCCAGTGAAAATGGCTTATTATAAACATGATCACTCGGAACCAACTGAAGAAATGGTGGTAGAGTCCAATAAAATGAAGGTCTTGTAAAATTAAATGCATGGAATGCAGAGCAGGGATACTTCCAGCAGTCATTTCATGCATATTTGTTTTATTGGCCTTTTTTGAGGTATTAATGGATCTATATGAAAAGGGAAATTGAAAAGAATTAGCGGAAAGATTTTCCGGGAATTGTTTGGCTTGACCTATTCTTGAGAAAAGTTGCTTAAATGTTCATAATTTCGCAATACGAGTCACTTTAAATATAAAGAATAAATGTTAGAATGATGGTACGGATAATTAATTCCTCCTTAAAATGGAGCGAACTAGAAAATAATCTCATCTTTTGTGAGGAGTCTTACTTTGAAAATTTTAAAACATATAATTTTTTGGTTAAGCATTATAGGGACATTATTCTCAATGATTTATTTCTTTGTAGCGGACATTCCGTTATATCTTAAATTGTTAGGCGGAGCCATCATCCTTTATCTTGGTTATGATCTTATAACAGAATCAAGGAAAAGGAAGCGTAAAGAAGCCTTGGAAGCTTAATCCTTATATTCGTTAAAAGCCCTCTTTGATAAGAGGGCTTTTTTTTGTTGACAAAAGGGGTTCGGAATGGTCTCATTTCGAATCTCTTTCACGATTTTATCGATGGAATTATTACCCGAATTTTATAATAAGATTTAAACGTTGACATTTCCTCTCCAGGCACTTGCTTTCCGCGGGCGGTCCGCCCCCCAGCGCTGTTTGCGTCTGTGGGGTCTCCCTTGGACCTGCTTTTCCCTCTGGGGTATCTTTTTTTAGAAAAAAACTGTGGGCAAACTGGCGTGTCTTCAAATTTGTCTATAGTCTGGAGGTACCGAATGGTCCAATCCCGAACCAACCATGATTTTAAAAGAAGACTTGGTTATCCTTCATATATTTTAACTTTTTTATATGGAATGAAATCAAGTGAAACGTTATATAGAAAACAATTGTAGGTAAGCTGGTGTGTCTTCGAGTTTGTCTACAGTCTGAGCCCTCTTTGATAAGAGGGCTTTTTTGTTGATTAATAGGGATAAGCGACTTTGATTATTGACAATATTCTAAAAACTAAGTTAATATATAGTGAACTTAGTTCTATATATGTATAATTCATCTTTGTAACTACATAATCAGTTGTCATTAAATTTTAGTTCGACCAAAAAAATAGGGACATCCTTAAGACTATGTCACAAGGAAAAGCAGAAAGAGGGGAAGGAAATGCGCACGATCCAAGTGCCTGAAATGATTGATGAACAAAAATTTAACCGCTTTCATTTACAGATTTTATTATGTTGTATCTTTATCATCATCTGTGACGGGTATGATATGTTCATGCTTGGGACAATCCTGCCATCTTTGATGGCGGAGTGGAGGATAACTGCTGTAGAGGCAGGGTTATTCAGCAGCTATGCATTGTTTGGAATGATGATAGGAGCGTTGGTCTTTGGACCGCTGGCTGATAAATTCGGCAGAAAGAAAGTCATTTTGATTTGTACGGTCATTTTTTCCATATTTACATTTACATCAGGATTTGCCGATGAACCAACTTCTTTTGGAATACAACGTTTTGTTGCAGGACTTGGACTGGGAGGAGTCATGCCGAACCTAATTGCAATCATTACTGAATATGCTCCTAAAAAACTTAGAAGTACCCTGGTCGCAATCATGTTCAGCGGTCACGCTTTAGGGGGAGTTGTCGCATCAATGGGAGCGATGTATTTGATTCCGAACTTTGATTGGCGGGCAGTGGTTTGGCTCGGTGCACTCCCATTAATCTTCATGCCCATATTATATAAATTGTTGCCAGAGTCGATTAATTATTTAATCACAAAAAACAAAAAAAGCAAATTGGTGGACGTTCTGAATCAAGTGAATGTAGACGGGCAATACACCATGAATGATAATTATGTCCTTCAGGAGCAACTTAAAAGTGAAATGAAAGGGTCTCCAGTTAAACAGTTATTCAAAAAAGGGAGGACTCTAAGCACCCTCATGTTCTGGATTGCATTTTTCATGTGTTTGTTCGTAATGTATGGCTTGAGTACATGGCTTCCAAAGATCATGGGAGGGGCAGGATATGAATTAGGTTCAAGCTTGACATTCTTAGTCGTATTGAACCTTGGAGCAGTTTTTGGAGCAATAGTTGGAGGGAAGCTCGCAGACAGATATGGTTCCAAGAGGATTCTGGTAACTTTTTTGGTTATTGGATTCATTACCCTTACAATGCTGAGTTTCAAGCCAAGCATGATCATGCTTTATATACTGATTGCCATTGCAGGAGGTACGACAACTGGTACACAAATCGTAACGAATGCATATGTATCCCAGTATTATCCGAATGAAATCCGTTCTACAGGTGTCGGCTGGGCATTGGGTATCGGCAGAATTGGCGGAATACTCGCGCCTACTTTCTGCGGGATCTTGCTTGAAATGAAGTTGTCATTGCAAGTCAATTTTTTAGCTTTTGCCATACCATGCATCATTGCAGCAGCGGCGATTTGGTTCATTCAGGATAATTTCAGCAACTTGACTGCAATCAGGCAGGAAAAGAAATTGATATAACGTATACCAAGGCTGAATCACTGTATTAAAATCAGATGATGATCGGCCAAACAATAATGGAGAATTTGGTAAAAAAATTAAAGGGCCTTTTGCCCTTTAATTTTTTTAGTTTCTAGGACCCCATATAATGACTGAAACCCCGACCAAACAGATTACAGCACCAATCCAATCATAAAAATCAGGGGTTTTCTTATCGATGCTCCATCCCCATAAAACCGATAAAACAATGAAAACTCCGCCATATGCAGCATAGACACGGCCAAAGGTAGGGAACGTTTGGAAAGTTGCAATGATGCCGTATAGCACCAATCCGAAACCTCCGGCTAAACCTAAATAAATGGATTTACCTTCTCTTAACCAGAGCCAAATAAGGTAACCGCCGCCAATTTCCGCTAGGCCAGCCATAAGGAAAATTAAAGTAGTAACTAACATTTATACACCTCGCTTCCTCGTTGAAATTTTATCATATATGAGCTGTAAATGATCATACTTCAACAAAGTTCTAACTAATTGAAAGATACTGATGCAACATCTTGTTTCTTTATTAAAGAGACATAGGTATGAGGTTGTTTGTGCAGTTCTGTTGACCTTCTATATTTTTTAAGATAGAAGTTAAAAAATTATTGATAAACGTTTAAGTACGATAGATTAAAATATATATGGCGGAATATTCTGACTTTTTATTGACTTTTCAAAACGTTGTGTGTATCATTCACTAAAGAGTGGTACTGACGTTATGATGAGTTGTTTTAAATGTGGTAAAAACAAATTCAATATAAAAGAAGGAGGAAATTAAATAGGGAAATGTTATTACGTATAGTGGAAGGGTGTATTCCGCCTGAATAATGATGAGCGGGTTATATACTATTCTCGAAAGAGACAAGAGAAAATTTAACGCTTTAATGTTACTTCTTTTATCTCTATTAATTCTAAATAACTCTTTAAAGGAGGCATTTTAATGGTTCATGTGGATCTCTTGATAACGAACGCAAACGTTTTGACATTAGATAAAAAAAGTCGTATTGGAGGTTCTGTAGCAGTAAGTAATGGAATCATCATCGGAATCTGGACTGAATTGGAACCTCCTCGCGCGTCCATTGAATATTCCAACCGGACACAAGTTATCAATTTAAAAGGCGCAACATTGCTTCCTGGCTTTATCGACACCCACAACCATTTATTGATGTATTCCCAGTTTCGAAAACAAGCAAACTGCAGCACACCTCTTAACCAAAATATTGAAGATATACAAGCCCGCCTTCTTTCTATGGCTAAACAAACTGAAAAAGAGAATTGGATTTTAGGTTTTGGGTATGATGATACTCTTTTAAAAGAACAAAGGCATCCAACCCGGGCTGAATTGGATGCAGTTGTACCAAATCATCCCGTTTTTATCAGGCATGTTTCCGCACACTTCGGAGTGGTAAACTCTGCAGCTCTTAAAATGGCAGGTATTGATGAAACTGTTTTGGATCCTCCTGGTGGACATTTAGGCCGGGATAGTTCAGGGCGACTGAATGGTATTTTATATGAGCTGCCTGCCATGAATTTGGTGGAACCGAAGATCCCGGCACCGTCTTTGGATATATTGGTTTCACTATTAAGCGAAGGCTCGAAGGATTACTTAGAAAAAGGCATCACTACAAATACTGATGCCGGTGTAGGGTTGAATATGGGCATAGTTGAACTAGAAGCTCATCTTCAGGCAATGGCAGAAAGAAAAAATCCAATGCGGATGCAATTAATGGTTATGCACAATCTTCTACGGGAAGGAAATGAATTAGGAAAATATACAGCTAGTGAACTCAATATGGAGATTATTGAAAAATCATATGGTCGTGCACGACTGGATAGTGCAAAGTTGTTTCAAGATGGGTCAATTCAAGGATTAACAGCAGCATTACGGCAGCCATACCATTGTAAACCTAAAGTTTCTGGTGAATTATTACATGAACAAGATGAATTCAATGAAGAAGTTCTTGAATTAAACAAAAGGGGTTTTCGCATAACAACACACGGAAATGGAGACAGGGCCATTGGCTCCATTTTAGATGCTTATGAATTTGCATTGAAAAATAATCCACGCATTGATCACCGCTATCGAATTGAACATTTGCAAACCGTGACTAAATACGATTTAAAACGAATGAAAAAGCTTGGCGTAGCAGGTTCATTTTTCATTAATCACGTTTATTATTGGGGGGATAGGCATAAAAAAATGTTTCTTGGACCTGAAAGAGCCAATGTAATGAACCCCTTAAGAGATGCACTTCAAAATAACTTACTATTTACTTTACATTCCGATTGTCCAGTAACACCCATCTCACCATTATTTTCAGTTTGGTCTGCAGTTAATCGCATTACAATGGGAGGAGAAGTATTAGGACCTGAACAAAGGATAGACGTAGAAAGTGCACTGAGGTCAATGACGATATGGGGAGCGGAACTTAATTTTGATGAAAAGAATACCGGAAGTATCGAAATTGGAAAGAGAGCGGACTTTGTTATTCTTTCAGAAAATCCAATGAAGGTAGACCCATTAGAAATTAAGGATATTCCGGTGCTTGCCACCATTGTGGATGGTCAAGTTGTTTACCAAAAGATGGAGTTTAATATGTTGAACCTAAGCCGTTAAAAAAATACTTCCCACTTAGCAAAGTTTGCGAAAGGAATCGCATACTTAAAAATCTAAGGAAAGGTGGAGAGAATTATGTCTCGCCGAAAATTAGCTGGTATATTCATAGGTGTGATAATTCCATTTCTGGCCATTATTGGTATCATTCCTTTTATTGCGAAACTTGATTTTAGTGTACTGGGAATACCCATCCTTTATTTTTGGGTGTTTATGTGGTTTCCACTAACTACCCTTTGTCTTTGTATATCTTGGCATATTTATGATCGTCATCAATATAAAAATGAAAAGATGGGGTAGATAAGGAGGAATGGATAATGGCGGCGATTGTATTTGGATCTATTATACTCTTATCAATTGGAATCGCATTGAAAAGTCGAGGTGGAAGAGGGAAAATTGATGTTGAGGAATATTTGGTTGGAGGCAGATCATTCAGTGGAATATTGCTATTCTTCCTCGCAGTAGGTGAAATTTATAGTATAGGAACGATGATTGGATTTCCAGGAGGAATATACGCCAAAGGTCCGGGGTATGGAATCTGGTTTCTAGGCTATATACTCCTTGCTTACCCCATTGGATATTATATAGCCCCTTTAATTTGGAGAGCTGGGAAAAGGTATGGAGCAATGACTCTTCCAGATATATTCAAAGGGCATTACTCACATAGAGGTTTGGAACTCGTAGTGGCAATTTCCGCATTGCTCTTCATGATTCCTTGGGGACAGTTGCAATTTGAGGGACTCGTCGTTGCGCTCGATGCCTTAGGTTTTAATTTATCCCCAACACTGTCAGTCATTGTTTCAGGATGTTTAGCATTTATTTATATATCGATTTCTGGTGTGAAAGCTCCAGCTTTCATTTCTATCCTTAAAGATATAATTATGCTTCTAGCGATCATAATCACTGGGTTAGTGGTTATAAAGGAAATTAATGGAGTGTCAAACCTATTCAATTTGGCGAAGCAACATGGGGCGATGGTTACGATAGACAAATCAGAAGATATCGTTTTTAGTATGACCACTATATTTTTTCAATCATTAGCCTTCTATTGCATGCCGATCATCGTCGCTGTCGTATTCACTAGTAAGTCAGAAGGAACGATTAAGCGAACTCAAAGATTCATGCCATTGTACATGTTGATGTATCCTTTTCTCATACTAGCTTCATATTTTGCTCTTGTTTCAATACCTAATTTAGATAATCCCAACCATGCATTCATGGCAACGGTTACAAGCATCCTTCCTCCTTGGGCAGTCGGTTTAGTAGCTGCTGGGGCAGCTCTTTCAGGTATTTTAGTACTTGCTGTAACTAGTTTGGCAGTTGGAGGTTTAGTTTCCAGGAATTTATTAAGTAATGTTCCGGAAAAATCTCAGAGAAAATGGGTCCAAATTATTGTTCTTCTCTATCTGTTGTGTTCGATGGGGTTAACATTGTTGGCGCCAAGCTTGATGCTGAATTTGATTAACACAGCATATTATGGATTTGGGCAATTCCTACCTGGATTATTATCGATTTTCTTTTTCCGATCCATAAGACCTGCAGGTATTGCAGCAGGCCTCATTGCAGGGGATCTGTTCGCCATATGTATGCATTTAGCACAGATAAATTTCTTGAATATTAATATTGGCTTAATTGCTTTATTGATCAACTTCACAGTTACTTATGCAATTAGTATGTATTTGAAAAGAAAACAGAAAGCTCAGACCACTTTTGAAGAACCGATTGCCTACAATAGCATTGAAGTGGAAGAAACCTATCCAAAAAACTCTGTCATTGTCGATTAATAATTAATACTTTCTTACGATCTGATGCATTCAGATTTAATTCAACCATACATTATTGTAATAGGATTTAACTTGCATAGCACAAAATGCATGCATAATCTTCAATATAATTTCAAGCTATATGAAAAATGGGAGTATCGTTCCTCATGAGAAGCGGGCATCCATTTTTCTCCTATGTTCTTACAAAAATTAAAACAACAAAAAAGGCTAATAAAATAAACATGTCAACACCACATTGTTGTCTTTTTAAAATTTCAAATACGTAAAATATTCCAAAAAAGACCAGGATTTTTTAACTCTAACTTGGATTGCAAAACAGATGCAAAGGGTACTATACCTAAATAGGAATATAGTAATCTAGTTGAGGAGTTGCAGCCATGAAATCCCGAACATTTGCATACATGTTAGCGCTATTTCATTCAAGTATTGTCGGTCTATCTTTCTTATTTACGAAAATGGCGATTGCAGAATCGAATCCGCTTGATACTTTGGCGTTCCGATTCACGGTTTCTTTCATCATCATTTTATTCCTGGTCGTCGTTAAAGTCATTAAGGTGAGCTATTCCTGGGAGTCGGTTAAAAATCTGATCCCGTTATCCTTGTTGTTCCCAACTTTTTTCTTTGCCTTTCAAACTTTCGGACTTAAGTATTCGCAATCCACCGATGCTGGAATTCTGTCTGCTGTCACCCCAATTCTGACATTGATGATAGCCGGATATTTCCTAAAGGAGAAAACATCGTTATATCAAAAGCTTTCGATTGTTTTGTCGGTAGTTGGGGTCATTTTTATTTTTGTGATGAAAGGGAGCACCATCGATTTTTCCGACATGCTTGGGATGCTGTTGATCTTGCTATCCTGTATTGCAACTGCCTGTTACACAACGATGACCCGTTCACTTGCCAAGGACTATACACCAGGTGAAATGTCCTTTTTCATGATGGGAACAGGCTTTGTCATATTTAACGTGGCTGCTCTCTTCACCCACTTAAAACAAGGATCGATGGATGAATTCTTTACACCATGGTCGAGCACGGAATTCATCAGTTCCATTTTGTACTTGGGAATATTGGCTTCATTGGTCACTTCGTTATTATCCAATACGATTTTATCAAAAATCAAAGCGTCCCAAATGAGTGTGTTTGCTAATCTTTCCACAGTTGTCACGATAACAGCTGGAGCTCTCATTTTAAATGAAAAAATTACCATCTATGATATTTTGGGGTCGATATTAATCATTTTAGGTGTAATAGGCACGAATTATTTTGGTGTGAAGAAAGAGCATTCAATAAAAGTGAATCTGGAATATAATGAAGGGAAAATGTGAATGAAAATGGTCCGTCCCATTAGGGATGGACCATTCAGTTTGTCTACGGTATTTTCGGTCGTTGATTTCCGCTCCAGGACTCGCTTATGCGGGCTGCCCGCCCTCGGCTTGCGCCTGCAGGGGTCTCACTTGGACGCGCTTTTCTAAGCAGGAGTCTCGCACACCCGCTCCGATCAACTTAGGTATAACATTAAAATAGAAACGATACCGTAGGTTTTGAAGGTATTGCTGCTTTGGGTCAGTTGGTTCGGGAACATCATTTGATAAAAGATACGTTTACCGACTCCCTTTTTTTATACAAACTGAATGGGATATTTTCATTTCCACCATCTTGTTTGAGGGAAATCTATTGAACCAATCACTACTGGTTCGCCTATTTGAGGTGTGCAGACCTGGACACCAAGATCATTGGCCGCTTTTGTTACACGTTCTATCGGATCTGTCCAGTCATGAAAAGACAAGGTGAACCCAGCCCAATGAATGGGGATCATCCGTTTTCCTTGTACATCGATGTGTGCTTGAACAGTTTCTTCTGGAACCATATGGATGGTTGACCAACGTTCATCATATTGGCCGCATTCCATTAAAGTTATATCAAAAGGTCCGTATTTTTCGCCGATTTCTTTAAAATGGCTGCCATATCCACTATCGCCGCTGGAATATACCTTTTCTTGTTTTCCATTAATTACCCAAGAACACCATAGTGTCGTATTGCCATCGCGTAAACTTCTTCCAGAAAAATGCCTTGCAGGCGTACAAACAAATTGCAAATCCTTGAATGAAACTTCATCCCACCAATTATGTTCCTGAATCAGTTCTTGTTTAACGCCCCATCTTTCAAGATGTCCACCGACACCTAGTGGGACAATGAACTGACTTACCTTATCTTTTAATTTCTTTATTGAGAAATAATCCAAGTGATCATAGTGATCATGTGAGAGGAGGACGGCATCGATAGGAGGCAGCATATCCAAATCGATAGGCAGCTCCCCGCTAAAGCGCTTGTTCCCAAACCAAGGAAAGGGAGTGGGTGCTTTGCCAAACATGGGATCCACTAAAATGGTTTTCCCATCTAACTCCAACATGAATGCAGAATGACCAAACCAGGTGATTTTATTGGAATTCACAGATGCAGGTTCTTTTGTTCCAATAACGATGGGACCGTCGGGCCTCCTTTTTGGATTAGGTTTAATGAAATCACGTAAAATGGAACCAGTATGTTTAAGACTCATCGCTTGACTGGCAGGAATCTGATTTTGGAATTTTCCCTTGGCAAAATTCTCTTTTGTAGTGAAACTTCTCACTTTTTCTTTGTTTGACCGTCTTCCAAATGGAGGATAGAGGTTTAGGAAAAGTAACAATATTATAAAAGAAGAAATGAGGATCTTAATAATTTTCATCATGATAGCTTCCTCCCATAATAATCAGACCTTTTATTAAAACATATCATATCACAGAATTTATAAGGTTATTTACTATGATGTCCCACGAGAAATATGATAAAGATGAACCCTTTTAAAAAAAGGGTAATGGATGGTGAAACATAGGATTCATTAACTGTAAACCCACATTGGGAGGAGTGTTTTTTCTCAAGTGAAAAACTTCTGACAAGTGTTTAAGTTTCACCCGGCTTAGGCAGGGAATAGAGGTATATATAATGAATAATATAGAGAGCGGTATAAGGAATGTAGCAGCCGAAGGGGAGGGTGATAAATCGATTGTTAATGTTTTTCAGAGTCTTTGTATGGGTAGTATTTATTGCTTTATTAGCCTATGTCATTCTTTCTTGGAAATATAAAGACAAGGTAAGTAAAAGGATTGAAGCGATTCGAAAAACCTGGTATATCATTTTTATACTGGGTGCATTGATTTATTGGAATTTCTATCCGATGAGCATTTTTAATGAGTGGAAAAATTTCTTGATTATGGCTATCGTATTCATCCTAATTGATATGTTTGTGTTCTTGAGCATGTATATATCCAAGATTGGCGATAACGAGCTATCCTATGCAACAAAAGCCGTTGCGGAAAGTGATAAGCTTTTAACGGATAATAGGGAAAAGGTCAAGAATATGTTTCATCTCCTAAAAAAAGAAGGAGTACCTGAGTATTATCAAACGAATAAGGAATATTTGGCTTATTTGAGCATACTCTTGCAAGCGTATGCAGCAAAGGAAGGGATGCACGTGAAAATCCTTCCTTTCAAGACGGAACAGGACAAGCAATTGGTGATTAATGGGCATCCGAACTTGAATGGCAGTACCATTCGTGCTACATTGGAAAGAGAAGATACGTATTATAATGATGAAGAAAAAATGGCTTTGCAGCCTGTAAGCATTTTGATGGAACCTTATATCCTTGACGTTAAATCAGAAAGCTTCGTTTCAGAAGTCGATTGTTTATTAATAGCATTATTAATCATGATGTTCGATATGGTCATAAAACAAAAACCAGGTGGTGAAGGATAAATGAGTATTTATGATAAAGCCGGCAATGACGTGTCAGTTGCCGTAATCAAACCACAGGTGAAAATACCCGATGTAGGTTTAAGTCCCCACACTAAAAAAGTGATGAAACAGAACGAACGCATTATCCTGAAGCAAAAAGAAAAAGCTGCACGCTTCAGTCGATTAAAAAATGTTTTATAAGAAGGAAAGGGGTTTTTGCTTTCCTTATGATATTTAATGGAGAACCCGCATATACTATTCAAAATCAAGGAATAGGAAGGGTCTTTCAGAATATGAACAAAAAACCCGAGAGAGTTAACATCCCGGTCCCCTCCGCTTCACCATCCGAGAAACGGATACATAAGGGAAATGCAGATCTGCTAAAGCTTTTACAAAGGCTGAAAGCTAAACGTTGGATTTTTTTAAGGTAAAAGAAAGCCAGTCTCCGAGGAGACTGGTTTTTTTATTTTTCAGATAATCACTGCTAGCGGAAGTATTGAATTTTCTTACGTCCAGACTCTTTAGCCATATACATGGAACGGTCCGCTTTTTTCAAAAGTGACTCCATTTCCGTACCATTATGAGGATAAAAACTTATCCCTATGCTAGCTGATACAAAATGATCATTTCCATTAATGTGAATGGGCATGGTGGATAAATGGTTCAGTAATAATTCAGCGTTTTGCTGAGTGTTTTTCATTAAATCTTCACAATGCGATGGATGTAATAATACAATGAATTCATCACCACCGATTCGAGCCACATGACTGCCTTCAGGGACGGTTTGCAAAAAACATTCCGCTGCCTTTTTAATAACGTCGTCACCAGCATCATGACCAAAAGAATCATTAAAAAATTTAAAATGATCAAGATCGATGTAAAGAAGGGCCATTTCATCGTTTGTTTTATCTTTATGATAATCGAAATAATTATCAATGAAGTGCCGATTATATAAACCTGACAAAGGATCCCTGATAATCCCTTTTTCAAGTAGTATGGTATGACTAATCAAAGCTGCCAAAGACTTAATGAGTATCAGATCATATTCTTTAAAAACATGAGGTTTAATGTCGAATGCACATAATGTCCCAATGATTTCACCCTCATTTATTAGGGGAGCCCCCATAAAACACCCATTCCCTATAAACTTCGTTGCGGGGTGGCCACTAGTCAATTCATGTTCCCTCAAATTCGGGATAACGAGTGGTTCCAATCCATTCTCAACAACTAATTTGCAATAAACCATATTATAAGGAAGGATGTCACCTTCACAAATTAACTTTGCATTTCTATTGAAGGTTTTGATCATAAAACTCTGGATGGGATTCAATAAAGAAAGAAAGAATGTATTGACCTCAATGGTTTGAGCTAATAGTGCTAATACTTCTTTAGCGATGGAATCGAAACTTTTATAATAGTTGAAATCTTGCTGAATCATTCTCAGGCTCCTCTTTTATCTATAGTCTTTTTAGATTTCCGGATGTTATTTCTCATATTGAACCACAAAGACACAAAAGCGGAATCTGAATACCGTGACAGTTGTCCGGATTTCCACTAAACTCAATTAAGGGGTTGGATTCGTTTTATCGATGAATAATGTAAACGAGAAAGTTGAAAGATTGACCTTTACTTTATTTTCGGCATTTTTTTAATATCATCAATTAGCTTTCTGTATCCGTTTCTGGATTTCAGGGATGGGTATCACTTCATGATCCATAAAGTCTAATTCAATGATCAGTCTATTCATCATGCATTATACTGTAAATGAAATGGGAAGAGTACCTTTGATGTGCATACTTAGTATATTTTTCTTATTTATCCTGAAGCGAACGAATGTAAATTTGATCTTGGAATTTCTGCACCTTCGCATGATAACGGTGCACATGAATTTAAATAGATAAAACGAATGTATCGCGCTTATTTATAAAAAAAATTTGGGGAGGATAAAAGGAAGTAATAAAGTACATATTGGATAATTCAAAAGGGGATCATTATGGGAAAATTAGAAAGTATTTATCCTATTGCTATAGAGAATACAAAGGAAAAAATAATCCAGGATATGGATTTTTATTTAGAGAATCAAGAGACGATGCCTTCTTATTCAGCTTATATATCAGACAGGACGACTTTTATTGAGCAAATTTGGATAAATGTTTGGTTAAATAAAGCCTCAAACGATGTGCCCAGAAAGGAAAAAAAAGCGTTTTTAAGCGAAAGGGGGTTTGTTACGGAAGGATCAGATCATAAGCTGATCAATAGCATGTTCCGGAACGAATTAAAAAAGTATCGCCCGTTTGATGGCTTAACGTGGATTAAAAAAACCTTTGCTGATAATCAAGAAGATTGGGAGAAGAGATATAAAAATGCAAGGGAAAAATTCTTTAGGCGACAAGAAGAACAGCGGCTTGCCAAACAGCGCTGGAAGATACGCGCAAGACTGCAAGAAGAGGCCAATAACTTTTTCGAAAGTAACTCACTTCTTTTATATTTACATGTCAGATATTATATTGCTGGAATTTTGACAAAAGATCTTAAGAATAAGCCTAAATTCCAATATGTCGATCCATACTTGCTTGAAGAACAATTGGTTGAAGAGGGGGGCTTTCAAACTGCCGAATACCTAATGGTCACTGATTTTTTTGAAGAGCTAACAGGCGATATTCACTCATTAATCGGTTGGGGAAGGAACCGTTATGAATATGAAAATTACTTCTACAGGTATGAAAGATTAGTTACGGATTTCATAATGAAATTAGCCCCTGACAAATACATGCAACATCTATCTGCTGCACTGCATCATGATTTTTTTGAGTCATATGGGGAAAGGCTGACGGTTGATGCCCTTCAAGGTATACTAAGCGATGAATTGGCTGATTTGTCTCAGTCCTTTTTTGATGAACTTCAGGAAGAATACCTTTCTGATTTACTAAAGCTTGAAGGAATTCCTTTTAATGAAACATTGCACGAAGAAATATACGAAAAAGACGTGGAGAACAGGGAGAGAAGAAAAGCTGAAGTATTGGCAGAGCAAGCCAAGAAGCGCGCAGAAGAGCAAAGGATGATCGATGACATCATCGGTAAGGCCTATACTCCATCATTAGGAAAAAAATTAAAATATGTTTTGCATATCGGAGAAACCAATACAGGGAAGACGCATAAGGCCTTGGAGAAAATGAAAGAAGCGGAAAGCGGTTTGTATCTAGCTCCCCTTAGACTGTTGGCCCTTGAGGTATTTGATAAATTAAATGCGGACGGTGTACCTTGTTCATTAAAAACCGGTGAAGAAGAAAAGGCAGTTGAGGGGGCTAAACATGTCTCCAGCACCGTTGAAATGTTTCATGAGAAAGACTACCATGAAGTAATCGTCATAGATGAAGCCCAAATGATTGCCGATAAAGATCGAGGCTTTTCATGGTTCAGGGCAATTACGCAAGCAAATGCAAAAGAAGTACACATAATCGGGAGTAATAATATCAAAATGATGCTTCTGAACCTTCTGAATGAAGCTGATTTAGAACTCCACGAATACAGACGGGAAATACCGCTTGAGGTAGAACAAAGGGAGTTTGGACTGAAGTATACAAAAAAAGGGGATGCCCTCATTTGTTTTTCGAGAAGGCAGGTACTGGAAACCGCGTCACGGTTAAAAGAGAGTGGACATAATGTCAGCATGATATACGGCAGTATGCCTCCTGAAAATAGAAAACGGCAAATAGAGTTATTCAATCGTGGTGAAACATCAGTTGTCGTTGCCACAGATGCGATTGGAATGGGATTGAACTTGCCAATACGCCGCATCGTCTTTCTTGAAAATGAAAAATTCGACGGGACACGGAGAAGAAGATTGACTTCTCAAGAAATCAAACAAATCGCAGGTCGAGCGGGTAGAAAAGGAATTTATGATACTGGAAAGGTAGCATTTACAGCAGAAATCAAAATCATGAATAAGTTGCTGGAACAGGTAGATGAACCAGTTCAAACCTTCACTATCGCCCCAACCTCTGCTGTGTTTGAACGTTTTCAAAAATATTACCGGAACCTAGGGACATTTTTCGAAATGTGGGAGAGGTTTGAGCCTCCTAAAGGCACGAAAAAGGCTTCTCTATCGGAAGAAAGGGAGCTTTACGAACTGATACGGGATACTGAAATCGAAGCGCGATTTTCTTTAATGGATTTATATGGTTTCCTGCATATTCCTTTTTCGGCAAAAGAACCAAGTTTGATCAGGCAGTGGCTAGAAACGGTCGAAGCGATTGCCGAGAACAGTGACCTTCCTGAACCGATCATCAAGACTAGAAATCTGGAGGAATTGGAGCTATCTTATAAAGCGATAGGTCTTCATCTACTATTTTTATATCGGATGGGTAAGCGGACGGAAGCTGTTTATTGGGAGCGTATCCGTGAAGAAATCAGTGATGGCGTTCATGATCAGTTAAAAGACGAAATGTTGAATTATCAAAAAAAATGCAAGCGCTGTGGAAAAAGGCTTCCGGATGACTCGCGTTTTCATATATGTGATGCTTGTTATCATAGAGGGCTTAGAAAGACGCACAGATACAATTAACCAAATTGTTTTAATAGTAATAACCCGAATAAAGTGCACCATGGTGCCAGCATTCGGGTTATTAGCGGTTGTATAAATCACTTTGTCGTTTGTTTCGATTTAGCAATAAGTGCTGCTTGCAGCTTCATTCGTTTATCAGCTTTCTTATCATGCACCACTAAGATTGCATGAATTAAACCAGGGACATAAAAAAATAGTGTGAGGACCAGATTAAACACAGCCTGGATGGGTTTACCGGCTAAGAATACGGCTAATGGAGGGAAAAGAATCGCAATTAAATAAAGAATGGTGAACACTCTCCAATATAATGATTTTTATCTGACTATTAAGGTTTGTTTTTCTCTTTTTGATAATTTTTTTATTTTAAAACAAATGCTTTACTTGAATCGAAAAGTAATTCGGTTACTGAAGTTCCATTTTCCTGATGATATCTCTTGCTATCGCCTTGATAAATATATGCTCAAGAGCCGGATTCATACCAACTGAGCTTCTGGCACTAAGAAGCGGTCTTTTGACTCCCGATGATGTCAGGAGGGCTATGGATAATTGTCGTTTTTGCCGATAGCGGTCAGTGTAACGTCGCTTTGTGTGTTAGAATAATCAGAATACTAACTGTAGAAAGCGGGAGTTATATGAAAAAAAAGATAGGCTGTTTACATGCACACTATACAAATATAGAATACATAGAAACCGCATTCTCAAAATTCGATATTGAATGGCTTCATTTTGTAGATCCGGGATTGATGCAACGGGTGTCAACGGATGAAAATTTTAAGGATTCGGATGCTCAAAAAAGGGTTAAACAACAAGTCGAATGGATTGCCGAATGTAAAGTGGATGCCATTTTGATAACCTGTACAAACTACATCGCCATTTTAAACGAAGAACAGCTATCCTTACCCATGCCTATCATTAAAATCGATGAACCATATTTTGAGCAAATTTGCCAAATACAGCAACCGCAGATGATATTATTCACGAACCCTGCCACTGTTGAAGGAACAGTTAAACGTTTAAATGCCCATGCTAAAAAATATGGTGCTGTGGAATTTGAAGTTATCATCATCGACAATGCCTTTGAATTCATTATGCAGGGATTGGGAGAGAGGTATAACCAGGAAATTTTGAACTTCCTATACAAGTTTAATAACGAAAAGAGACCGCTGTCGGTGGCTCAACTATCAATGGTCGAAGCAGCAAAGAGATATGAACTTCAGACAGGAATGACAGTTTTAAATCCATTGGATGCATTAGTTGATTCCATGATCAATCAATTAGAACTAAGTTCATTGAGTGGTCTTTGAATCAAAGGATTTCTGATGCCGCATGAACGGCATGATTTTTAATTTCAAAATAATGTCTTTGTATATAGAAGAAAATAAAAAATCCCTGTATGATCTGGTTAAATCCCAGTGCAGGGATTTTTTTATTATTCCTTAATGCGGATTTGTTCACGGATGTTTTCAAGTTCTTCAAGGGTTAGATCTGTCAGGGAATTTTTTATTTCTTCTTCGACCCGTTTTCGATCAAGCTCCCTATATTCACTCCACCAATCTCGCAGCCCTTCGGTGTTTTCGAGAAGATACTCTATATCAATTTCTTCTTGCTCATCATCTGATAAATATCGCATGACCGCACCTAATAATCGATTGAGTTTGGCTACTTCACTTTCCTTATCAGGTGAAGCGGGGGTATCTTTCACTTCTAAATCATCTTTAGCCGGAACATTACGAGGTGTCATAATATCCTCCTGTTTTTAATGCTAGTGTGCCTAAAAATGGCGGTTTTCAATATATGTTTTTGGTATTTTTACAAGTATCATCTTTAAAATATTTATTTATATTAAAAAATTTCAACATATACCTCGCTAGAATATATAAGTTATATCTTCATCCTTAAATAAGTTTAACAAAGTAATGGGTAAGTAAGGGGAAATATAATGAAAGGAATAGCTTAGTGCTATTCATTACATCAAGTTTATTTAAGTTTAATACTTCTAACATGCATACCCCAATCCTGTTTTGGATGGGGGCAAAATAAAGTTGTTAAATTTTTTTATAAAGGATGCCTTAGCAATAAAGTCGTTAAAAAATCTAAGTTTTATTCCACAATCGCGCCCTTTTCGTGCGCCCGGCATGGGTGCAA